>CAXSDW010000041.1:0-8437 GCA_964236235.1 uncultured Chitinophagaceae bacterium | reverse complement strand
CGTTGCCGGTTTTAATACTTGTTGCATGTAAGCAGTGTATAGAGACAAAGGAATAAGAGCATGAAGCTTTCTTTTTTCATCTTTGGCTCCTGAATTTATTAAGGCTGAAAAAGCACAAATAAATATTTTTTCGATCACATTTTTAATCTTTGTATCGCCCTGGCAGTAAAAATTGTCGGCAATAACAAAACACTTCTTTACTAATTTCAAATCATGTTGTATTACTTTATCCTTTGTGTATTTGGCCAAATATTTAATTGCTTCCGGAAAGTCGGAGCAGGTTAAAATACTTTTATATTCGTCTTCTATGCCGGGTAATTCATTTACCAGGTACATCGGCACTTTATCCTGATTAAGCATTATTTTTAATTTTAATATTTAGTATTATTTCAGTACTTGTTCTATATAAGCATTGTGCAAGTGCAAAGGCATCAATGCCTGCAGTTCTATTTTTTCTTCCTGGTTCCATATATCTATCAATACCGGGAACGAATGCACAAACACTTTTTCTATTGCACTTCTAACGTTGTTGTCACCATTGCAATAGATATTTTCTGCAACAGCAAAACATCGCTTCACTTTTTGCAAATCGTTTTGCATAACCCTGCGGCTGGTGAAATTATGCAAACACTGGATAGATTTATAAATGCTTATAGAAGGATACATAAATTTAAACTCTTTTATAATTTCAGGTAACTCCTCTATCAGGTAGGCCGGCACTTTATATTGATTGAGCATATGATTTAGTTGATAATAAAGCTGTAAGGGCGAAATCTTAAACCTTAAACAGCAAACACATTTGAGAAATTAATACATGATAACGTAACCGGAATTTAAGTAACATCTTAACCGGGCAATATTTATTTTTTTAATTGAAATGCTGTATTGCAGAGACAATTACCAGGATAAAAGAAAGCATAAGTATAAGGTTAAACACAATGATCAACGGTACAATGAATTGCCTTTTGGCATACGATCGAATATTCTTTAATTTCTGTTTCATGATGTATTTGTTGGCGTTTGCGCTTACATGCCAAATCATGTGCCCGTATAACCTTTGATATTAATTTAAACTGCAAATACAATACGGACAATACTTTCAGCGCATAAAAAGTGTTTTACTGATTTTTTATTACATAATAAATCCTTCCTTTTTGGAAGGGCTGGCTGCCAAAATGAATTGCTTTATTCATTTTTAAATTACCAGCGGATGAAAAATTTCAGGCTAATTTTTTTGCAAATTTTCCAATAGTTAATCCCTGAACAATGATAGAGAATAAAACGATTATGTAAGTAACAGAAACAAACATCTCACCATTCATATTTTGAGGAAGCGATAAAGCCAGAGCCACAGACAAACCACCTCGTAAGCCACCCCACGTTAAAATGAATACAGAATGCTTTTCGAATGTTCTTTTGTATTTTAAAAAGGCAATTGGTATTAAAACAGAAATAAATCTTGCTAACAAAACAATGAATATTGAAATACATCCTAACCATAACATGGTGATGCTAAAAGGGATGATCAACATTTGAAAACCTACCAATAAAAATAAAATGGCATTAAGTATTTCGTCCATCATTTGCCAAAATTTATCTATATAATCTCTTGTAATATCACTCATAACTTCTTCCATACTTTTATTACCTGTAATAATGCCTGCCATTACCATTGCAAGCGGACCGCTGATGTGCAGGTAATCGGCCAACAGGTAACCGCCCATTACAATGGCGATGGTTATTAATACTTCCACAACATAATTTTCAATAGAGCGCAATATCCAAAAACCCAGGTAACCTAACATTAAACCAAATGCAATACCTCCGCCTGCTTCTTTTATAAAAAGCCATGCAATTTGTACAACTGATATGTTTTGAATACCTGTTGTGATAATTTCAGATATAGTAATAAATACAACTACCGCAACACCATCATTAAATAAGCTTTCTCCGCTGAATTTCATTTCCAGGGCAGGAGAAATTTTTGCCTGTCTTAAAATACCTAATACTGCAATAGGATCTGTAGGAGAAATTAAAGCTCCAAATAACAGGCAGTATATAAAATCAATTGGTAATGCAAATGCATTTGTTACAACATAAAACAAAGTTGCCACAATAAAAGTGGAAATTAAAACGCCTATTGTTGAGAATGTAACAATAGGTAAAATTTGTTTTTTAAGCATGTTAAGATCAATATGAATTGCACCTGCAAATAATAAAAAGCTTAGCATAACTTTCATTAAAGCGGTATGAAAATCAATAGCGCTTATCAGCCTTTTAGTTTCTACAAAAAAAGCAGGGTTTAGCGATCCGGCAACAATCAGCAGCAATGACGCAACCAATGAAATAAGCATAATGCCAATGGTGCCGGGCAATTTTATATACTTAAAATTGATGTAGCCGAATATGGCGGTAAAAACAATTATTATAGTTATAAGATTGTATAAAAGCATTAAAGATTTATTTTATTTCTGCTTGCCAGCTTCTGAAAGATGTATAATTCTTTGCAAATTTTTATTGTTTTTCAAAATGGCTTGCAGCGGGAAAAGCGGCAAAGCGTGAAATAAAATTAGATTACATTTTGATTGAAGAACCTCAGCTTAAAAAATAATTATTAATATTCCAGCTTATACCAAACCATATTCTTCAATCTTTCTATATAATGTGGTAAGACCAATGTTTAAAAGTTTTGCCGTTTCGGTTTTATTACCTTTTGTATGAATAAGCACTCTTTGAATATGCAACTTTTCAACACTTGCAAGATCAAAGGCTGATAAAGTTTTATGAGCGTTAAAATTAATTGTCTGCAGATCTAATGGAAGATTTTCAACCGTGAGTTCGTTAGTGTTAGTTAATATCACTGCCCGTTCTATTATATTTTTTAATTCCCTGATATTTCCTTTCCAATCGTGTTGCTGCAAATGCTCGAAAAAATCTTTGCTCATGCTTTCAACTTTTACATTTATTTTAGAAGCATATACTTTTAAAAAATATTCTGCAAGAACGGGAATGTCTTTTTTTCTTTCACGAAGAGGCGGTAATGAAATTGTGAATACATTTAACCGGTAAAAAAGATCTTCACGAAATTTATTTTCTTTTACATCCTGCTGCAGATCACGGTTTGTAGCAGCGATAAATCTTACATCAACTTTTGTAGTATTTGTATCGCCAACTTTTATAAACTCACTGGTTTCTAAAACACGTAATAGTTTTGATTGCAGCTCAGAAGGCATTTCTCCTATCTCATCTAAAAATAAAGTACCGGAGTTCGCTTCCTCTATCAATCCTTTTTTATCTTTTACCGCTCCTGTAAATGCTCCGGCTTTATGACCAAATATTTCACTCTCCAAAAGTTCTTTTGAAAATGAACTGCAGTTTAATGCCATGAAAGGCTTACCAGTTCGTGTGCCTGCGTTGTGTATTGCCTGGGCAAACACTTCTTTGCCAGTGCCTGTTTCACCTAATAATAAAACGGTAGCATCTGTAGGAGCTACTTTCTTTGCCAAACTAATAGCCTCCGTAAGAGGCTTGGAAGTACCAATAATACTTTCAAAGCTGTACTTTTTGCCTACAAGATCTTCTAATCTTGCAACCTTTTTTTTCAGCTCAACTTTTTCAATTGCCTTATTCAACAATGGAATTACTTTATCATTATCATCGCCTTTGGTAATGTAATCGAAAGCACCGTTTTTCATAGCTTGTATACCGTCGGCTATGTTGCCATAAGCAGTAAGCAGAATTATTTCTATTGCTGAATTTTGTGCTTTTACGTCTCTAATAAAATCAACACCGTTGCCATCCGGTAGTTTAACATCGCAAAGAATCACATCCGGTTCTTCTCTTTCAATGGCTTTGTGCGCTGCTTTCAAATTGCCGGCTTCTATTACTGCAAAGCCTTCCAATCTTATTAGCCGGGCTAACAGGCTTCGCAGTTTTTCTTCATCGTCAATTATCAGGACTTTGCTCATGATGACAAAGATGATTATTTATTGTAAACAACTAAGCCGATGCCTCATTTAAATCTAAAAGCTAAATAAAACAATTCTTAAATTTAAAAAATGCCGCAAGTTTTGCTTGTATAAAAAAAGTATTCCGGGAGTAAAGTTTAATTCAGTAATTGGCGCACGTTGATTTTCAAGCCTGCATTCTGTTGCAAATTACTTATTGATCTTTCAATAAATCTTTAAAGACCAATCCTTGTGCATTTACAAGTTTACAACTAAATATTCCGCTTGTCAATTTTCCTGATTTCGATTTAAAAAGTACATTTATTTTTTCCTTGCCCTTTGTTAGTTGCACAGGAATCGCATAATCTAAATCATAAAAAGTTGTTTCGTGAAGTTTGTTTCCAAGATCATGTGTTGCAAGTTTTGCGTTCTCCACATATATTTCTAATATCCCCGCGGGATCAGGGCCCCAGCCTCCTCCCCAATATTTAATTACCAAAAACATTGGCCCGGCTGTTGCTGCTTTTAATGTGTATGAAAACTCCCCGTTTTCCTTTACAGTTCTGCACGATTTAAAATATATATTTTCCGTTGTATCATTTTTACCCTGCAATTGATGTGATACTTCACTCAAAGAATCTCCGGCTATAACTTCATCTTTCAGGTAATGGTTTTTGTAATCCTTGTAATTCTGCCATTGTTTTTTTGAAAACAAATCCCAGTAAACAGAGTACCGTTGATTGTTGATTGTATAGAAAGGTCGTAACAAAATTTTCTTATTATCTCTTGATTCCATTGTAAAGTTTAGCGGTTGTCCCTTCACTTTAAATATCCATGTTTCCGGATGTTGTTTGTCTGCTACTATTGTTGGAATATTTTTTAACTCAGGATTGTTTTCAAGATCCCACATTTCATTTGCATGCTGATCTAAATTTTCTATACCGTTTCTGCCTAATTCTCCTGCAAGTAAAACCGGCCCATAAAGAATAGCGCCAATTGCAGGATTATCCGGTGTTTCTTCTATCCTTAAACGCATAGGAAGAATTACCCGTATTACATCACCTTTCTTTACGTGCCTGTAAACAGTTAAGTATCCATTATCAACAGAAACGTGTTGCGGTATATTATTTACTAAGATTTGTGCAGGCTTGCTAAGCCACGATGGCCGCCTGAATTTTATACCGGTTTCTTTACCTGCATTTTCTACACTATAATACATGGTATCACTTTGCGGAAATCTTGTCTGTTGTTTTAAAACAAATCCACGCTCTTTCCAATTGACTGTAGAAGAAATAAACAGGTTAACGTAAATGTTGTTATCATCATGGCTATAAATATCCTGTTCATATTTTCCCGGGTTTTCCATACCGGTACCTACGCAACACCAATTGGAATTGAAAGGTGTGCTGAAGGTTTTAAACCAACCAGGCTTTGTAGAAACATAATAACAAAACATACCTTCATCATCAACTGAAGCAAGAATATGATTATATAAAGCACGCTCATAATAATCAAAATATTTTGTGTTGCCAGTACACTCATATAACTCATGACTTAACTTAAGCATGTTGTAAGTGTTACAGGTTTCTGAAGAACTGAAACCAATACGTTGTGAAATTTGACCTGATGGACCAAAGCGTTCATATTCACTGTTGCCGCCGTTTACCAGTGTATGATTTTGTGTTACTATGTCCCAAAATTTAAAAGCAGCTTCCCCTTCGCTCTTAGCATTGTCACCCATTAACTCGTACATTCTTCCATAACCAACAAACTGTGGAATTCTTGAATTGGCATGTTGCGGATATAACATATCAATTCCCTCTGCAACCGGATCAGCAATTCTATGTTGTACAAAATTTTTTGCAAGTGCTGCATAAGTTTTATTACCGGTAATGCCATATACATCTGCAATTACTTCGGCCATACCGCCATGTTCTACATTAAGAACTTCCTGGAACTTTTCTTTAGGTATTGCAGTAACAAAGTCATTGATCCAATCAACATATTTAACTAAAACTTCTTTTGCTTTTTGGTTACCGGCCAACAGGAAAGCATCCCTTAACCCGGCAATGTTTTTATGAACTCCATAAAAATAATTTCCGTCATTAACCAACGGAAACTCAGGCCCCACAAGCCTGTAATTAAAGTTACCTTTTCGCATTTCCTCAAAAGCTTTTTCAAAGCCAGGCCCATTAAAAACCGAACCTGTTTTTGCATGCTGCTGGCATAAAGCCAGTTCATCAACAATATAATTTATCCTATCTAACAGTTGCTGATCTTTTGTGGTAGCATACATAAGGGAAAGGGCTGTTAAATAATGTCCTAAAATATTGCTGCCTCCGCCTTCCCAGCCTTTATAATGACCTTGCACTTTTGGCTCAAGTCCCGCTGCTTTTCTGTGCCAGTATAAAAGGCTATCGCAATTCCATTTTAATAAATATTGATGAACCTTATCTTTTGCTTTTCGAAAAAGACCGTCATTTATTTGCACATCACCTAAAGGAAAAGAATAAACTTTTTGCTTTATTGCTGTAGTTATAAAAAATTTACCAGGTGAATATTGTGCTAAACAATTAACATGGAAAAAGATAAGAATGCTAAAAACGGAACCGGTAATTTTGAGAATATTATATCTTTTAAAAATTGCTTTCAATTGATTTTATATCGAAGTTAATATAAAGCAACCGCAGTATATAGAAGATTAAAGGATCGTAAAACGTTCGTCTTAAAGCGTGGATATTTGTATAACATTTCACTTTTTATTTTTCTTTATTTAGAAATTCTTCAATCATCGGAACAATAAAAACTTCATCGTCGTTTTCGTAATAGCTTTTTGTTATTGCAAAGAATTGCTTTAAAAAATCATTATGACCGAATTGGCTGGAATAATACTCCCTCTATAACAATTTACTTTTAATAAAACCGTTAACTCATTTTATCCTTAGAATGAAGCACGGTATAATAATGATTTTACCAGTGGATTCTATAATCCGACAAATACCTAATTCTTCGTGAAACAATTTACAGGTAATGCAACTATTTTATTTTCTGGCAAATGCCACCGAAAAACCTGTGTAAACTTTAGATTCATTTCTGTTATATTTAAATCGATTGTCTTAATAACTATTTTTTGTTTTCCTGTAATATTAAAGGCCCAATGCCCTGTTGTTACTATCTCTGCAAATTATTGTTATGGAGATGGCAAGATTCAGCTAACTGCAAATTCATCCGTTCCTGCTACTTTCAGTTGGAATACAGACTCAAATACCACGTATCGCTGGAATACAGATTCTTTAAAAGCAAGCGTTTTAGTGGATGTTGCAGGAACGTTTAAAGTAACTGCAACCGCTATCTCCGGAGGATGTCAGAGTTCCGCTTCAATAAGTGTAGCACAGGAGCTTATTAATAATGGAAATTTTGGTGCAGGAAATACAGGATTTACGAGTACCTACGCTTATAATAATGACTTGTATCCGGAAAGTCGTTATACAGTTAATAATAATCCCACTGTTAACCATGGCTATTTCTTCGGCAGAGACCACACCACCGGCAACGGTCAATTTATGATTGTTAATGGCGCCGGTGTAACGTCTACTATCGTATGGCAGGAAACTGCTCCTGTAACTAAGAATACAACTTATTATTTTTCAGCATGGGCAATAAGTCTTAATGATGTATCTCCCTTCGCTCAATTACAATTTTCTATTAACGGGTCGCCGTTTGGAACATCACCCGTTCTGCCAACGGGGCCTACTAATAATAATCCTCCTTATAACTGGGTACGTTTTTATGGTTCATGGTATTCGGGCAATAATACCAGCGCCGTAATTTCAATAGTAGATTTGCAAACAGCCGCTGGCGGTAATGATTTTGGCCTGGATGATATATCATTTGGCTCACTATCTCCGGCACCTTTTTTAATAAGCGGAGGTGGCGAAATTTGTGCCGGACGAACGCTTACCCTAACTCCAGACATAACAGGAGGCAGTGGAACACTCAGCTATGAATGGACAGGACCTAATTCATTTTCATCGCGTATTCAAAATCCAGGCATTCCAAATATCACAACGGCAAGTAGTGGTATTTATACGCTTGTTATAAAAGATATGTATGGCTGCCCGGATACTGCCAATGTTGCTGTTACAGTAAAAGCAAGCACAGCCAGCAACACCAATGTGAGTGTTTGCTCAAATCAATTACCTTATTTATGGAATGGTTATTCCTACAATGGTGCAGGTTCGTATAACCTCACTTTTGTTAACGCTGCTGGCTGTGATTCTGTTGCAACACTTGTGCTTACTGTTAATCCTGTTGTAAGCAGCACTACCAATCAGGCTATTTGTTCTTATCAACTTCCTTTCTCATGGAATAATATTAGTTATACATCTGCAGGAACTTATAATGATACGCTCATAAGCGCTCAAGGTTGTGATTCTGTGGCGACTCTTGTGCTTACTGTTAATCCTGTTGTAAGCAGTACTACCAATCAG
>CAXSDW010000040.1:21384-29850 GCA_964236235.1 uncultured Chitinophagaceae bacterium | reverse complement strand
AAACAAAATGGCAAAATTAAATTTCGGAGGTACAGAAGAAAATGTTGTAACAAGAGAAGAGTTCCCATTAGAGAAAGCGCAACAAGTGCTGAAAGATGAAGTGGTGGCGGTTATTGGTTATGGCGTGCAAGGCCCGGGGCAGGCATTAAACCAAAAAGAAAATGGTATCAATGTAATTGTTGGTCAGCGAAAAAATTCTAAAAGCTGGGACAAAGCCATTCGTGATGGCTTTGTAGAAGGCAAAACTTTATTTGACATTGAAGAAGCTTTGCAAAGAGGAACTATTATTTGTTACTTATTAAGTGATGCTGCTCAAATTGCTATGTGGCCAACTGTAAAAAAACATTTAACTCCCGGTAAAGCATTATATTTTTCACACGGTTTCGGCATTACTTATAATGATCAGACAGGTATTATCCCTCCGCCTGATGTGGATGTTTTCTTAGTAGCTCCAAAAGGCTCAGGAACATCGTTAAGAAGAATGTTTTTGCAAGGCCGCGGATTAAACAGCAGCTATGCGATTTTCCAGGATGCAACAGGAAGAGCCTTTGAAAGAGTTGTTGCTTTAGGTATTGCAATAGGCAGTGGTTACTTATTTGAAACTAATTTTAAGAAAGAAGTGTATAGCGATCTTACAGGAGAAAGAGGAACATTGATGGGCGCCATACAAGGAATTTTTGCTGCGCAATATGAAGTACTTCGTGCAAAAGGACATTCACCATCAGAAGCATTTAATGAAACCGTTGAAGAGCTTACACAATCATTAATGCCGCTGGTTGCAGAAAACGGAATGGACTGGATGTACGCAAATTGTTCTACAACAGCACAACGGGGTGCATTGGATTGGTGGAAAAAATTTCGTGATGCAACATTGCCACTTTTTAATGAATTATATGAAAGCGTTGCTGCCGGTAAGGAAGCCGCTCTTTCCATAGAAAGCAATAGCAAGGCTGATTACAGGGAAAAGCTTGAAGCTGAATTAAAGGAACTGCGTGAAAGTGAATTATGGCAGGCAGGTAAAACTGTTAGAAGTTTAAGGCCGGAAAATCAACCAGCGGCAACTAAAGGGGAGAAGAAAGAAGAAAAATCTTCTAAGTTAGAAACTGTTGATCAATAAGAAATAAGGAAGTTTTAATAAAAGAAAAATCACAATAAATTATAAGATTTGACAAAAAGAAATGTTACCGAAGTAATAACGGTTCGTACATGGAAGGAATATTTAGGGGAATGTTTGTTGATTGTATTTAGTGTGATATTGGCTTTAGGGTTAACTGAATATTTTACAAGTCTGCATGATAAAAATAAGGCACATGAAATTTTGCATCAGTTGCGTGAAGAGCTAATCAGTAATAAAAAAGATGCTGCAGATCAGTACGCTTATCATCTTAAAGTTTTTATGTTTCTTGATTCAGCAAAAAAAAATCCCTCATTTGCAAAAAAATTTCTTGACAGCAATCAGGTTCATTTAGGCGTATTATTTCCACAAGGTGTTTTATTGCATGATCTTAATGATGTTGCGTGGCAGCAGGCAAAACAAAATGATGTTTTTTCAAAAATTGATTTAGATACATATAGTCTGCTTACTGAAATTTATAACAACCAATCACGTATTCTAAATCTTGAGCCAAGCCTGGAAAAGATTTTGATTTCGTATGATTCTAGAAAAGAAGAAAATCTGCAGGTTACTTTAACATTGCTGCATGATGTGATTTTTGGGTGGGTGGTTGAGCGAACTCCTTTTCTCTTACAAAAATATCAGCAGGCGATTGATAAGCTGAACAAGTATTAACATGAACGCAACAACTGAAGTAAAATATAATCTTGATTTTAAAACAGCATCCGAACGTTTAAAAAAAGTGGTTACAAGAACACCATTGATTTATAATGATCATTTGTCAAAAAAATACCATTGCAATATTTTTTTAAAAAGAGAAGATCTGCAGGTTGTTCGTTCATACAAACTCCGTGGCGCTTATAATATGATGAGTAGCTTATCAGCGGATGAGTTGCTGCGTGGCGTAGTGTGCGCCAGTGCAGGCAATCATGCACAGGGGTTTGCTTATAGCTGTAAAAAGCTAAATACTAAAGGTGTTGTGTTTATGCCTATAATTACGCCCAATCAAAAAGTAAAGCAAACCAAAATGTTTGGTGAAGATTTTATTGACATAAAACTGGTAGGCGATACATATGATGATTGTGCAATCGCTGCAAAAATATTTACTGCTGAAAATGATATGACCTTTGTTCCACCTTTTGATAATTATAAAATAATAGAAGGACAGGGAACTGTTGGAGTTGAGATTTTAGAAGATAACCCTAATATTGATTATTTGTTTGTACCTGTTGGCGGCGGCGGATTAAGCGCCGGAGTAGGAACATATTTTAAAAAATTTTCTCCACGCACCAAAATAATCGGCCTTGAACCTGAAGGCGCCCCGGCAATGTATGAAGCTATAAAAGCCGGGCATCCGGTTACCTTAGAGGGAATAGATCGCTTTGTGGATGGGGCTTCTGTGCAACGGGTTGGTGATATCACTTTTGCAATTTGTAAAAAAGTATTAGATAAAGTTCACCTTGTTCCTGAAGGAAAAATATGTACAACGATCTTGCAGTTATACAATCAGGATGCTATAGTGGCTGAACCGGCAGGAGCGTTGGCTATTTCTGCATTGGATGATTTTTCCGAAGAGATAAAAAATAAAAATGTTGTTTGTATCGTAAGTGGCGGTAACAATGATATTGACCGCATGCAGGAAATTAAAGAACGCTCTTTACAATATGAAGGATTGAAACATTACTTTCTTATCCGCTTTGCACAGCGCCCCGGTGCCTTAAAAGAATTTGTAAACCATGTACTAGGCCCCACTGATGATATTACGCGTTTTGAATATATGCAGAAACATAACAAAGAGAGTGGGCCTGCATTAGTTGGTATAGAGTTAAAGTCTAAAAATGATTATGAAATGCTGATGAAAAATCTTGTCCGCTTTAATGTAAATTTTACTGAGCTTAAGCAGGATGATAATGCTTTTGGATATTTAGTTTAACACCTGGTTGGGAATGCTGCAGTGGCCTCCGACCTTGCCGTAGCACTGACCATTTATTATTTTTTATAGGATATACAGATAGTGCAAAAGTTTGCATCTGCCAGGCATTTTAAAAAGTAAAGTGTATCACCGGATGAAGAAAATGCAGAATGTGTTTTATAATTACCGGTGCTGATAACCCCCTTCAGTAACCAATTTGAGTTAATTTGGTTTATCAATCGTGGTGGTTTGTGCAAAAGAACTATGTATGCATAACAGGCGCAAAAGAATAAGAATTATTCTATTCATAAATATGATTTACTTAGCGGCATGATGATTATAACTAAGAATGCGTGCCATCTTCCATTCATGATTCTTAAGTAACCAAAGATCTGTGAAATTGGCATCACCATCAGGAAATTCAGGTTTGCCATTTTGAGTAATATAGAACAAATGCTCGCCTGTAATAATAGCGCCATATATTTCTTTACCATTGTTAAATGGGAAAACGTTTACAGTTCCTGCGACGGCTTCCCTTCTCAAGTGGTAATTTGCATTGCTGCAAATGTTTTTCTTTAAAGATTCTACGAGCGCTTTTGCACCCACTGTAATACCACCTTTATCATGGTAAAACTCTACATCATCAGTAAAAAAGTTTTTAAACCTGGCTGTATCACAATTGTTGTAAGCATTCCAAAAAGCACTGTCGAGGTGTAAAATAGTGGCTGTTAAATTTGACTGCCCTGTTTGTGCAAATACATTTGTAGTCAGCATAATTGTAAGTACTGCAAAGAGGGTGATCGTTTTTGTTTTCATGATGTTTATTTGGTTAATACTTTTTTCATTCCCAGGCACAGCGCTTTTATTCTTTGGTAAGCCGCATAAGAGTTCTGATTTTTATCAAGCCTTATTTCAATATGGCCGGGATATTTTTTCATATAAAAGTTAGTGTGATCATTAAGCAGAATTGTAGCATCGCTCTGCATATTACTAAACGATATGTTACTTGCCGCTCCTATCTTTTTATTCATATATGCATCCACGTTACGTGTCATCATCTGGTTAAAGTCTGCATTCATTGAATAATAATTATCAGAGTCACGGTAAGTGAGGTTTATGTTACCGTCATGATGCATGCATGAGATAGTTGCGATACATGTAAGTATATAAAACAAAGCCGGCAGCTTTTTCATTGTAATAGTTTTTAATTGTTGAATCAATGAATGATCTGAAGTGAATAATATCAATCCAGTTTGTTCCGGCTAAGTTGAAGAGAATGTATAAACCTGTTGAAGTTGATACAAAAATAGCCATGAAAATGAGATTCTATATTTGTTTTTACAAGTGGTTGAATGAGTATATAAGCGGAAGGTAAAATGATATTATCCGGGCTACAATGCAAGTAAGAAGATATTATTCAGGTACATGATAAGTCAGGCTTTTCTGCTGATCATCTATTGAAGCGATAATACTTTTAATAAATTCATTCTCATTAAATGATTTATCGAGAGTTAGTCCCAAACGCACTATCACCAATTTTTTTGAAGGAATAATATAAATGGCCTGTCCTGCAAAGCCATCACAATACAACATGTCCGCAGGTGCATCCGGATACTTTCTTTGATAAGCCTCATTAAAGCCATTGAGCCAAAACTGGTAACCATAATTTTGTAACTTATTAGCAGCAGGTGCTGTCACAGTTTGCTTTACCCATCCATCAGGCAATATCTTTTCTCCATTGCAAACTCCATCATTATAATACAACAGGCCAAAGCGTGCATAGTCTCTTGCAGTGGCGCAAATATAAGATGAGCCAACATAGGTGCCTTGTGCATCCGGCTCAAGCAGGCTATTGTGCATGCCTGTTTTATAGAACAACTCCTTTGCAGGCCATGATGCATATCCTTCTCCAACGGTTTGCTTAACAATGCGTGAAAGAATATTACTGTTTCCGCTGGAATAATTGAACAAAGTACCTGGCTCATGTGCAAGCGAATGAGAAGCCGCAAACGCCGCCATATCATCCTTTTTATACAGCATATTAGTTACATCACTGGCTTTGGTATAAATCTCATGAAAGCTGAGACCGCTTGTTTGTTGCAACAGGTTTTCAATTGTGATGGCATGTCTTGGGTCTTTGGGATCCCTCCATTCAGCTACAGGTGCAGGCGCAGTTATCATTAGCTTTCCCTGCTTTACAAGTATTCCAATTAAAGCCCCGGTTATACTTTTTGCCATAGACCAGCCATACATTTTTGTGTTCTTATAAAACCCGGGCGCATATTTTTCTGCAATTAATTGCCCATCGTACACAACAACAACTGCTCTTGTTCTTTGTTTTTTATCAGGATAAGGTTCTTTAAAAACAGTATCTATTGCAGCCACCAGTTTATTTTTATTAATGGCTTGGGGAACAATGCTGCTTATCTTATCTCCCATTGGCCATGGAATATTATCTGTGTCAAACAAAGGTGGTTCACTAAGGTTGAATTGCTGTGAACGAACTTCTTTCTCATTGAGGTTATTGATTAGCGTGCAGCCTATACCATTGCGATAGATCGCTTTTTTCTTTGCCATACCAAACACTGTAGTAGTAACAGATTTTTCCTGTAAGTTTATTTTAGTTTTGGCAAGACTTAATGGAAATGCCTCAAACTCAGTATTGTCAAGGTCTTTTTTATCTCTGCCCGAAACAAACATACAGGTACACATTTGCTTGGCCTGGAAACCACTGATTACCGGCAGCGATATCCATACATAATGAACTGCCCACACCAATGCCGGGATTATGATAATAATTAAAAAGCCTATGAAGATTATTTTCAATTATTGAGGAATTGAGTGAAATAAAAATTGATGCTAAAGTATTGTATAATCAACAATCTCAGCAACCAGGGTTACGAGTTCATTAACCAATAGGTTCGATGATTTGGTTTTCAACCCGATAATCTTACATACATATCTTTTAGTAAGTAACGCTGCTTATAATTAGGGCTGTCTTTATTTTATTAATCTTGAGCTAAACAATTTGCACACGAGCTATAAGATAATCTCTACTTCCTGTTTATGGTTTGTTAAGGTATAAGTATTTGTTTAATCTCATTAAACGATGAGTAACTTTTTAATTCTATTACGTACATAAGCAACAATCATTTCTCACTCACTAAAAAATCTGTTATGAAAAATATTCTACTTTCTTTATCCGTTATTTTTACCCTGGCCGCCTGCCAGCATAAGGCAAATGACGGCAGCGTTACCCAACAATCTTTAGTGCCTGTTACCGGATCGTATAGTAACTCTGCACTTTCTGATACAGCCGTAACTCGGGAAGCATTTTATCAGCCTCGTAAGTCGCCGGTGAGCAGGCCTCAGTTAAAACGTAATTTACCTGTAGCGGTGCATCGCAGCGTGCCCCGTGAAACTACATATATTCCACCGGTTGAAACTTCGCCTGTTATTACAGCACCTACATCTGTTCCGGGCACAGTGCCATCCACTTCACCCGTTGAAAGCAATGCTGGTGCAGGAACCGCTTCTACCATTCCACAGCCTGAAAAGAAAGGATGGAGCAAATCTGCCAAAGGTGCTGTAATAGGTGCAGGCGCCGGTGCAATAGGCGGCGCAATACTTAGCAAAAAGAAAGGACTTGGCGCAGTGATTGGCGGTGTAGTTGGAGCAGCCGGCGGATATATCATTGGTAAAGGAATGGATAAAAAAGATGGCCGTTTTGTAATGAATTAAAGAAAATATTAAAGTACAATACAAAAAGTCTCTTCATTATTTTACAGATAATGAAAAGGCTTTTTGTTTTAGGGTAATTAAACAATGATCAAATGAAGGTGCTGCTGATGCCAGATAAATGCTGACATGCAATGGAAAGTAAACCGGTAATATGTTCTTATAGTATAAGTAAAACACTTCCTTAGATGGATCGTATGTGATAAAAATTAAATGCCGGATAATATTCCCGTGATGAAAGAAGAATATTAAGAAAAGCAGCCATTATTACGAGATCATCTACATAAATTTTCAGTATCTTACAAACAGGTATTTGCGTTTTGAAATTATTCTCCATAAGTATTATGAGGCGCATTTTATTATACTATTTCCTTTTGTTTTTTGCACCGTTAATTGTTACTGCACAGAAAGTAGTTTCCATGCACATTAACTCCACCATAAACCCGGTTACTGCAGGTTACGTTCATAACGGTATAGAAAAAGCAAGCCGCGAAAAAGCAACTTGTCTTCTTATTCATCTTAATACTCCCGGCGGTCTCCTGGTTTCTACAAGAGTTATAGTTACTGATATACTGCAATCGCCGGTGCCGGTAATTGTATATGTTTCGCCGGGCGGTGCACATGCAGGTTCTGCAGGCGTTTTTATTACACTTGCTGCACATATTGCTGCAATGGCTCCAGGTACAAATATCGGCGCTGCTCATCCGGTTACATTACAGGGCCCTGTTGATACCGTGATGAATGCAAAATCTACCAATGATGCTGCGGCATTTATAAGAACAATTGCTGAATGGCGCAACCGTAATATGCAATGGCCGGAAGAAGCTGTTCGCAGCAGTGCTGCCATTACAGAACATGAGGCACTTCAAAAAAAGGTTATTGATATTATTGCTTCCAGCGATCAAGACCTGCTTGACCAGCTTGATGGTAAAAAAATTCAGCTTCCATCAACGATGGTAACGTTGCATACCAAAAACGCTGTAATAGAAACATATCAAATGGGCACATTTGAAAAGGTACTTGATATATTAAGTGATCCGAATATAGCTTATATTTTAATGCTTATCGGCATGTTCGGTGTACTGTTTGAATTGTTTAATCCGGGAGCTATATTACCGGGCATCATCGGCGTTATATGCCTGGTTCTTGCATTTTATACCATGCATAGTTTACCCATAAATTATGCAGGTCTTGCATTAATTGTTTTTGCCATTATTCTTTTCCTGTTAGAGATAAAAATAGTTACTCATGGCATGTTAGCCATTGGAGGTATTGTGTCTTTATTAGTCGGCTCAATGATGCTTATGCATGCCAGCTCTTCACTTGAACTTGCAAGACTTTCACGCATTGTAATTTTTACTTCTACTGCTGTTACTTCATTGTTCTTTCTTTTTATACTTGGCCTTGGTATAAAAGCCCAGCAAAGAAAACCTGTAACGGGCATTGAGGCAATGATTGGAGGGACAGGTGTATCTCTTGAAACGATTGATCCAACAGGCAAAGTACGTGTGCATGGTGAAAGATGGAATGCAGAATCAACTAAAGGAACTATTGTACAGGGAAAAAAAATTCTTATAACAGGAATAAAAAATTTAAAATTGTATGTAGAGGAAATAGTTGAGAGTTGATGGATTATAGATTTTAGACGATAGATGATAGATGATAGATGATAGATGATAATTGACCGTTGACAATTAAAAAA
>CAXSDW010000040.1:20074-21284 GCA_964236235.1 uncultured Chitinophagaceae bacterium | reverse complement strand
GATAGATGATAGATGATAGATGATAGATGATAATTGACCGTTGACAATTAAAAAATAGAAAATACTAATACTAAAATTCTAAAATTTAATAATATGGAACAGTTTTCTGTAGTGCCCGGTGTCATCATTATTCTGCTTGTGCTCATTCTGTCAAGTGCAATCCGTATTCTGCGGGAGTATGAACGGGGAGTAATTTTCCGCCTTGGCAGGTTGATCGGGGGTGATGGTGTTAAAGGTCCGGGGCTGATATTTTTAATTCCGGTGATAGATAAAATGGTAAGGGTAAGTCTGCGTACTGTAGTGATGGATGTGCCCACCCAGGATGTAATTACAAGAGATAATGTTTCTATTAAAGTTAATGCTGTAGTGTATTTTAGAGTGATACAACCACAAAAAGCCATTGTGGATGTAGAGAATTATTTGGTGGCTACTTCACAGCTTTCACAAACAACTTTACGCAGTGTGTTAGGGCAATCAGAGTTAGATGATCTTCTTTCACAACGCGATAAAATTAATGCAAAGCTTCAGCAGATAATAGACACTAATACAGAGCCCTGGGGCGTAAAAGTTACTGATGTAGAAGTGAAACAGATAGACCTGCCCCAGGAAATGCAGCGGGCAATGGCCAAGCAGGCAGAAGCAGAACGTGAACGCAGAAGTAAAGTTATTTCGGCTGAAGGCGAGTTCCAGGCATCGCAACGGCTGGCTGACGCTGCTAAAGTACTGGCTGAAGAACCCAGTGCATTAACACTTCGGTATTTGCAAACGCTGAGGGAAATCGCTACCGAAAAAAATTCAACCACAATATTTCCGGTACCTATTGATTTGCTGAAACCTTTTTTAAATAATGAGAAAAAGAACTTAAATGATTAAGCAATGATACGAATCAGGTGCTATGAAAAAAGGGATTCTGTTGATCTTGCGCTCAGTTTTTCTACTGTTATATTTTAGTTGCTGCCATTCTAATTCATCGGTAAACAATAATTCTATTGCTGCAGATACTGCTTTAATTGCCAAAGGTGAATCCTCTTTTGTGCAGCATTGCAGTGGTTGTCATAATTTTAAAATGGATGAAATTGGTCCGCAGTTAGGTGGACTCACTGCAAAAGTTCCTGCAGATTGGATTGCAAAGTTTATAAAAGATCCAAAGAAAATGATTGAGTCAGGTGATGAAAGGGCTCAAAAATTATTTAAGAAATACAATGTATTG
>CAXSDW010000040.1:0-19974 GCA_964236235.1 uncultured Chitinophagaceae bacterium | reverse complement strand
GGTGGTGAAGTGAAAGTGGATACAGAAGAAGGTGAGTTTGCAGAGTTTAAAATTGAGCTACCTGTATAAAATACATTTGGTGGTCACGATGCCTGACAGTTGATATTTTTAATTACGGTAAATGATAACTACTTTGTTTACAAGAAAATTAAATTATGTATAAGTATTTTTTTGGCTTGCTGTTATTTATAGTTACCATTGGGAAAAGCCAGGACGAAAGATCTGTAAAAGGCCTGAGCGGAGCCTATCAAATGTTGTCTCAAAGTTTACGTGGAAGCGCTGTTGACACTACGTTTACGGAGCGTAAGCAATTAAAAATTTATACTGATCGTTACATGATGTATGTTCGTTTAAGTCTTGCCGATTCAGTTTCTTCTTTCGGTATAGGAACATTTTCCATTAAAAAAGGAAAACTTACCGAGCATATTATTTACAGCGCTTTAGATGCTACGGAAAATACGAACTCCTTTTCCGGAACTGTAAACATTAGTATAAGGCATAAAGGGTACGAACAGGTAATACCCGAGATCGTGTCTGAAAGAGGCAAAGTTCGGCTTACCGAAGATTATGAATTACTCGGAACAGCTTTACAATCTCCACTGGATGGAACCTGGAAAGAAACTGCCGCATATGCCATTAATAAGAAAGATACAATACGAAGCAATGCTGTAAAATACAGAACATATTACAGAGGCAATTTTTGTACAGGCAGTTTTATTACCAACGCTTCAGTTAAAAAGCAGACTGTGGTTGAATATGGAACATTTGAAATGAAAGAAATAAACCGGTTAAAGGAAAACATTACCTATTCAAATATGTCAGCAAGAAAGGATAAGTCCTATAATGTAAATATTCTAATGAAAGGAAATGATGCATTCATCGCAACTTTTATTAACGATTCAGGAATTCAGGAAGTTGAAAAATATATGCGAATGAAATAATTATGGGAAATTGTTCAGCATGTTTGATAAATCATTTGCTTAATAGAAAGTAAAAAGATCAGTTGTAAGCTTTTCTTAATTTAAAAGTTACACTTCTTCCAACCTGAAAAAATCTTATTATATTTTGATAAGGTATTAATTTAAAAAGCCAGCTACATGCTGGCTTTATTACTCTTATTCCCCTTACCTCCTCAAAGTCATAACTGATCTTTATCTTATTTATTTAATGTTATAAAATATCAGCCTGCAATAACATTGGCGGAAACTTTTAATGTTGAAGAATCAGGTTTACTATTATGAACAAGCACATCTCTTTTTTCATTCATCTTGTGATAATAAACATAAGATATAGCCAATATTATAAAGGCAACCAGGGGGAAAATAACTTGTCCGTTAAAGCCATCCACCACCCAATGAGAAATAGCGGCGCTGATAAAATTGAATCCAAAACCTGCATATGCCCATTCTTTGTACCTGCCTTTTATAAAAGGCAGAACCAGCAGCAGGGCTCCTATTATCTTAAAAACAGTGAGCATTACTCTGAAATAATCAGGATAGCCTAAATGGCTGATTCCTTGTTTAGCAAGTTCTGTATTTGATGTAAAAGCCGGCATCAATCCATCTAATAAAAAGATGATTATAGTAGTAGTCCAGTAAGTGATCTTTGTAGTTTTCATTGTTAATTTTTTTATAGTGATTAATAATTTATGAACATAAAAATAGAAGAATAACCTTCGGTAAAAGCTGTGCAAAAACGACAATCTAAGAGGCGATTGCGACAATAATTTTTCATGAGATTGTATCAGAATGGTTATTCGTATACTGCATATAGTAGCGAAAATTATTAAGGCTTAAAGCTTAAAAAGTATTCACTATTAAAAAGAAACCGTACAAGTATAACGAAACAATGTTACAAAGCCAGGTGATCAGTTCGCTTTATTTTCGTTTTCAAAAGTAAAATATGCCTGCTGTACAAAACTTAATACACCACTGCTATGCGTTTGTCCCTTAAAGATATTCAGCGATACATCTGCTCCTTTTTCTTTCATAGCTGTATATGCTTTTTCTGAGTTAAACAGCGGAACATAATCGTCCCGGTCTCCGTGGCAAAATACAACTTTTGAATCCGGCTTCCAGTTCCACAAATCGTTTGCAACCATAGCCTGCTCCAGCGCTGTATCCCTGCCATTTTTATAATTATTTCTAAAAGTTTCTGTGAACAGCCGTTTAGGATCATGCGAAACCCAGGCTTCAGGGCCATCCTGTAAGTCTGTTGCAGCGGGTTCATTAAAATAATAGTTGTTAGGTTTGTCCACTTTATATATCCAGTTGTACGATTGCAGCACCCATATATAACTGCTGATATAAGTAAGTGGTTTTTGAGAATCCAGGATATAATTTACAAATGCGCTTGAATAATACGGGCCTGCATTTAACACTGTTGCCGTCGGTGTAAATTCCCCTGCATATTTTTCTTCCAGCGTTTTTACAGTTGCCAAAGCAACAGCAGCGCCTTCGCTCCATCCACTAAAGAAATTTTTGCCTGACAGCCGAATATCATTCTTTTTGCAAAACTCTTTTACAGCCCGCAGCATATCAATGCCTGAGACAGCGATCAGATTATAGGCTCCATAAGGATGCCTGAGATCTTTTGTAGAACCGTAGCCAATATAATCAGGCATTACTACAAGGTAGCCTGCACCAGAGAACAATTTACATATGCTAAGTTCTGAATTGCCTGGTTGAAGATAAGAAGGAACGCTCCTTTCCTGTGATGGAAAATAAGTGCCATGATCATAGTTTAATATTGGTACAGTATTTTTTACATCAGGCACAAAAACAGCTCCGGAAGCCACAACAACACTGCCATCTACATTAGTTGTATTATAAGTAATGCGATAAGCAGTATAACCGTTTTTGATAAAAGCAGAGACTTGCCCAAAGCTGTTTTTCAATTGCTCAGCACTTACTTCACTTTTAGCTTCGGCCGAAACGAGGTATTGTTTTATAGAGCCAGGTTTAATAATCTTTTCAGTTTGAGATTGATAGGATTGATTCAGCAATCCCAATAAAATAGCCATATATAATTTCATTTTCTTTACTTAATTCTATATGGCAAAGTTCCGTTTTACAAAACCGTTTTTACGATAGAAAAATAATTTAAGGATAATTTAGTGAAGATAAATTTATACTGGTGGCTGATGCAATGGCATAAGTTCATTATTATGATCTGAAACATTTTATAGCAACCTAAATCGATTTTGCTTTGTGTTTCATGTCAGACCTGAGCAGCCAAAGCAGTTTTAGGTGGCTTATCTTTAATCATCTTTGTTTCTAATTCTTCAAGAGATATGCCTTTGGTTTCCGGCATATAAAAGATTACCCATATCAATTGCAGGACCATCATTAAAGCAAAAAATAAAAATATCGGTGCCGGGCCAAACCTTGCAGCCATAATAGGAAAAACGGTTGTAATAATGGCTGCTAAAACCCAATGTGTAGTGCAACCAAGCGATTGCCCATAAGCTCTTACACTATTTGGAAATATTTCAGAAATAAATACCCATATCACAGCGCCCTGGCCTATTGCATGAGAAGCAATAAACAAAAAAAGCAATAAAGGAACAACCATGCCACCTGCATGCCCTGAATAAAATGCTGCTGCGACCGATGCAAGCGAAACGATATATCCTACAGAGCCAATCAGCATAAGTTTTTTTCTGCCTAATCTATCTATAAGGTATAGGCCGAGCATTGTAAAAACAAGGTTCACTAAACCAATACCTGCGCTTTGCAGAAATGCAGCCTGTTTGCCAATTCCTGCAAGTTCAAAAACTCTTGGGGCAAAATAAATGATTGCATTTATGCCGGATAACTGGTTAAAGAATGCAATTAAAATAGCAAGAAAAATAGGAACACTAAATCTTTTGGATAAAAAAGCGGATAAACTTTCTTTCTGGTTATCTTCTTCAATTGATTTATGAAGTGCAAGAATTGCTTCATCTACTCCTTCCGGATCACTTACTTCCAAAGTTTTACGGGCACTGTCATAATCTCCCCTGTGCACTATTAACCACCTCGGACTTTCAGGCACAAAGAATACAAGGATACAATATATCAATGCCGGAACAGCAACAATCCCTAACATTAAACGCCAACTATTATCACCTCCAACTCCTTGTAAAAGGTAGTTTGAAAAGTAGGCAATTAAAATTCCGAAAACAATATTAAACTGGAAAGTGGCTACAAGCTTGCCACGGTTTTTTGCTGGAGCAATCTCTGTTATATACATCGGGGCCACTACAGAAGAAGCGCCGATTGCAAGGCCTCCTAAAATTCTGAAACACATAAATGAATACACGCCTGGGGCCAGCGCTGAACCGAAAGCGGACACAAGGTAAAATATTCCGATCCAGAGAAGGGTTTTCTTTCTTCCAAATTTAGTGGCAGGTATTCCGCCAAATAAAGCGCCAAGCACAGTGCCGTATAAAGCAATTGCAATTGCTACTCCATGAAGCACATCGCTTAATTGCCAGATTCGTTTTATATCTTGTTCAGCACCGGATATTACTGCAGTATCAAAACCAAATAAGAAGCCGCCAAGAGCGACTACTATACTCCATAAAAGCAATTTTTTATTCATATAACAAGCAATTTTATCATAACAAAAATAGCTTTCGCATAGCTTAATTTTTCAGAAAAGTTTTGCCTTAAAACATTCATTATAATTAAAATCAGTTTACTTCCAGTTCATCTTTAGAAGGAAATTTTGGAAAAGGTCCATGTGCACCTGTCTGGTACCAAAACACTGTGGATGCAATGTCATCCTGTAATGGAAGATAACGTCCGCCGCTTCGCCAGCCTAAAGCTTGTATGGTCACTTTTAAATTTTTTTGAAAGCGGATAGGATCATTTATATGCCAGCGATATAAACCAAACCGCTGCGATACATTATAATGTCCATCACCTTTTATGGCTTGTATCAATCCTGAATATGGAGAAGAAAACGGCGTGTACTCTGTTATCTCAACACCGGCTTCATTTTTTTTACGTGTATCAAAATCATAAGAGCCGCAAAAATAATCTTCAGTTCCTGTGCCGCAAATAGTAGGATAATCTGTATCTCCATCCATAAAGAATTTTATTTCGCCTTCACCCCACCAGCCATTGTTATGAACTCCATATGCAATGTAAGTTCCAACATACTGGCCTCTGCCCCTAATGCTATCAACCAATACAAAATCTTTCTTATAAGGCAAAGGATTTACTCTCCTGAATTGAGCATGAAAATAAGCTGCATCATCAGAAACATTGGTTAAAATATAATCTACCTGGTAATATAAATACATATCTGCATCATCAATATTTTCCATGGTTATCCTGCACTTCTTTTTAAATGGCATCGGCCAGTAGCAATTAAAAGCGCTGCCCGGATTTACGCAAACCGCCAGCGATTGTAAAGGCGCATATTGTCCCCAGCCCATTCCAAAAAAATCACCCACTGGCACTTCCACAGATGGGGTAGTTTCATCATCCCAATAAAACCGGATAATTGAATAACGCCAGTTACCTGTTGGTGTCATCCAGATATGCTGAACAGAACCGGGGCCTTCAATTTCTGCAATCGTAAATACTGTTTTTTCTTTTATAATAACGCTTGGGCTTACCTTCCATCCTTTCCCTAATTCTCTTGAAGCACCAGCGCCGGTACCGGTTGTGGCTTTACCTCCTTCTCCTTTTGCACCATTAAAATTTTCAGGACTTATTGATCTTGTTTTTGCATCAGACAGAAGGTAAATGTTACTCATGCCGGCATCTATACCATTAAATTTTTGCTGCGCATTTAATGTAAAATAAACTATGGTACATATTATTAAACCAAATAAATTCTTTTGCATAATGGGTTTTTTATAGATTAATTTTTTATTTTTTTTATACAAATAAAGGTGAAGGTATTTTCTCAGTGCGAAAATTTTTGCAGAAGCATACAAAGATCATCTCAATTTGCAATTTCTTTTATTCTTATTTACTTTTTTCAAGAATTTCAAATTGCCTTGAAACCGATTCTCCATTTTCATCAACAAGATTTATAACATGCTTCCCCGGTGCCGGGCTAATTGCTAACTGGTGAAAATTAATAGTTGTTGCAATGTATTGATCATCTAAGCTCCAGAATATTTTTGCATTTACCCTGCGATGTGCAGCAGTAAAAATTGTTTTACCTCTTTCACCATTTATTTCTAATGGCACATAAATTTTTGCATCAGGCTGAGGATAGATAAGTTCAATTTGTTTTGTATTTGAGGCGGAACTGCAGCCATCTTTAAAAGGCGGCAATACTTTATAATCATGATTTTTTTGTTTGTAATACCATTCCATTGCCGGTGTTAATATAAACCAGCTTTTATGTATCATCGCAGAAGGTGATTCGCAACTTTCATTTACACGATAAGTTCCTGTGGCATCTAAATGAATTATTTTATGATAGCTGCATAGTGGTGCTTTATAGCCGTTTTTTGACACCATTATTGTATCCACCTCAGGGCAATCAATGTTAGCCCTGCAGCCACTTTGCCGGCATATCGGGATATAAATGAAATCATTCAGCGGTTCTCTGAACCATTCAGAAGAAGGCAGTTGCCTGAAGATATCAAACATTATTGGAGCTGCTGTTCGCACGCCAATTAACCCGGGTCTTCCTTCACCATCAGCATTGCCAACCCAAACTGCTACCACATATTTTGGTGTAATGCCGATTGCCCATCCATCTCTAAAACCAAAGCTGGTGCCGGTTTTCCACGCTATCTTTTGTGATGAAGTGAATTGTTGCCAAAGGCCTTCTTCACCCGGCCTCATTACTTCCTGCATTGCCTGGAAGGTGAACCAGATTGAAGTAGCATCTAAAGAGTTAATAGTTGATTGTTGATAGTTGACAGGTGATGATACATGATTGTTGTTAGTTGATTGTTGTTCGTTGGTTGATTGCTGATTGCTGACTGCTGATTGCCGATTGCTGCTTGCTGATTTATAATTCGGTGCATGAAAATCTTTTGTTTCGGCGATTCCATTATTTTTATTTTGATGATTTAATGTTCTTGCAAGGCTTGCATACATTCCTGCCATATCCCACATAGTTACTTCACTTCCGCCGAGGATCAGTGATAAGCCGTAAGAATCTGCAGGCCTGTTTAAAGTTGTGATACCACATTGTTTAAGCAGATCATAAAAACGCTGGTATTTATATTGCTGAAGCAATTTTACAGCAGGTATATTTAATGAGCGTGCCAAAGCCATTGATGCAGGCACAGCGCCATCATAACCAAGATCAAAATTTTGTGGTGCATAGCCACCGATCTGTGTTGGAATATCAGGTACAATCGAATTGGGTAATATCATTCCGTCGCTTAACATTGCTGCATATAATAATGGCTTTAACGTGCTGCCAGGGCTGCGTGGCGCTTTTATAATATCTACGTCACTTTCCATTTCTGCATCTTTTGTAGCGGCTATGTTACCAACGTATGACAACACATTCCCTGTCTCAACATCTAATACCAATGCACAGGCATTATTAACACCGTTACCTTTTAAAACAGTATGATGTTGTTCTAAAATACCGGCAACATTTTTTTGCAAACCGAGGTCAATCGTAGTTTTTAAAATAGTAATGTTGTGCAGATCTGATTTACTATCTTCTTTAAATCTTTGTAATAAATGCGGTGCAAATTGTGGTACTGAAACGGGCTCACCCGGCAGAGGCTCTAATTTCGCAAGGTAACAGGTTGTCTTATCAATGGTATTATTCTGCAGTAATTTTTCAAGTAAACCATTTCTTTTATTAAGCAAAATATCACGGTTCTTTCCCGGATGTACTAATGATGGCGCATTAGGTAATACAGCAATGGCGGCCATTTCGCCCCAGCTTAGTTTATCCTGGCTTCTTCCAAAATACCGCCATGATGCTGCATCTAATCCTACAACATTACTTCCAAAAGGAGCATTTGATGCATACAATGCCATTATCTTTTTCTTTGAATAACGACATTCCAATCTCACTGCCTGGATGCTTTCAATTAACTTTTGCCAGAGATTTCTTTTTTGTTTATGCCTGCTAAGGCGAATTACCTGCATTGTAATTGTGCTTCCGCCCTGGACAATCTCATTGTTACTTACATTCTTTCTTATTGCTCTTCCAATCGCAAACAGGTCAACACCGGGATGATAATAAAATCGCTTATCCTCAAAAGTGATAATGCATTTAATAAATTTTTCAGGCACGTTTTCATCATAAGGAAAGCGCCATTGCCCGTCACCAGCGATAGAAGCATTTAAGAGATTGCCGTCTTTATCTTCAATTACAAAACTGGTTGGTGAGTTAAATAAGTTTGATGGAAGAGAAAAATAAAAACTGCCCGATAAGATTACTAGAGTAATTAAAATGATCTTAGTCCTGTTTTTTAAATTTTTGATTTTGTTTGATATGAAATGAAAGATTTTTTTCAAAGTATATGCTCAATTCCTGATGCGTATTGCAGAAACTATAAAGATATTTTATTTAGACAAACGACAGTTTGCCCGGATAAAGATGATTAATGATTTTATCCTATGGTGATTGCTTATTATAATTCAATGATTGTTTTATCATAATAAAACAATGATTTTCATCAAATATTTATTGCTTTTTATTTTGATATTATTGCTTTTCAGTAAAGGTGTATTGCTTTTCAGCAGATAATAAATGCTTCGCAGATTAACCTCGAATCTCTTTATACTAAACGACTAAACTTTGCGTTTTTAGGTTGAAACTTCGTTTAAAACACAATTATGCATATATAGGAGAAAAGATTGCTGAGATCATTAGTTTGAGACATTTCACGAAAGCCCGGTTAGGAAATACTATCAGCATCAGTGGTTCGGCTACATCTTATCTTACCCGCCGCCAGAGCATTGATGCGGCCATGCTGGCCAAAACTAGCAATGCTTTACAGTATAATTTCTTTAAGCATTATCCCGTGGCGGAAGGAGATGCCCTCTCGTTCCCCGAAGACCCGAAACTGGCTGAAATGGAAAGTAAAGTAGAAGCACTGATCAAAGAAGCAGAGACAACTAAGCGTGACCTTGAATACAGCGGATGGAAAATGTTTACTTAAAAAAGATAAATGATCTGCTGGAGAAGAGGAAATGAGGGAAGGAAGTGTAGAAGTAAATAGCAAGCATAATAAAAATTATGTCCTGCTTCACCAATAGCACAACTGATTCTGATAAAGCAAAAGATATTAACTTTGATAGAACAACACTGTTGATTTCATCAACTGAAATGCAAGCCTTGCAGATTACTACTTTGGATTTCTGAAAAATCTTAATTCTAACAGTAAACTTGATCTTATTTCAAAACGTTCGCACTCATTGAAAGAGAATGAAAAAGTTTTTGAAACTCCTTACATGCCTTTTTGGTGCATATAAATCTGATGAAACAGCCGATTAGTAATGAAATCAAGGCGTCCAAAGTATTTAACCGAAAATGAAGAAATATCTCTTTGATACAACATCTGCAAGAAGTTTGTTTATGCTTTCGGGATTTATGTTTTCTAATAGAAGAAACATGAGTAAATAAATATCAGTTTTTGCTATTCAAATCTTTCCTTTGACCATACTTACCAATAACAAAAACAGAGGCAACGGCAACCAAATCTATGCCACCTAAGACGCTACCTGCGCATCATGTCCAGTGTAAATAAGATAAAAAGATGCGATCAGAACTAATATCACTATGATAAAAGCGTAATTCTGGCCTTTACCACTTTGTTTTAATTCTCCAGTAACGACTGTGCTCTCTAATTCCATTCTATGTTCAGATTGCCTTTCTGCCATTGATAATATTCTTTCTGCACCGTCTGGCACAGCTTCATTATATTCCTTTAATATATCTGGTGGAGGAATAGGGCCTTTCCATGATGATTTTTGTACGGAAAGAGCAATCATCGCAGAAATTCTCTCCTGTTCGTCAGCAGGAAGTTCCCTTAATAAGGGCTTGATTTCCTCTGGAATAGTAATTTCAGGATCGGGTAAATGCGTTCTTTGAAGTTCTTTTTCTGGTAAATCTTTGTCTTTACTTTTTTCTTCCGATTGATTATCTTGAATAGATTCGCTCAATTAGCTTGCTACTTTTAATTGTTCTTTGGGATTTTCATTCATTACACTTTGCAAATCATTACCAATAGTTCCCCAGTCGCTTTCAACAGCTTTTGCGTCTGCTTCCTCGTCGCTTGCTGACTTATTAAATTCAAAATAATTACCAGCTATATTAAAAATACTTCCAGCACCCCTAATTAAATTAGTTCTTGGAAACAACAAATCGGTTCTATAATATTTTTTTGACATTTTTATTTTGCAAGATTAATTGTGAAAACATGTGAGATCATGTTTACTTTTTACTTAACGAAAAAAACACAATTTTGTTTTTTACACGTAGATACAAGATTTCCTAAAACAATATTCAGTATGCAAGTATAAGACAACTTGTAGTAACTACAAGTTAAAATTATAAAAATTTTTGAATAAACAAATATAATTTCAATTTGGCCTATTATATATCTACCTAATAACTCACTCTGCCACCACTTCCACCCACTTCCCATTCACCCCGGCACTGATACTATTATCATACATCGCTTCGCAAAATGTTCCTGGTAAAAAATATTTGCCGAGATAAGAGGCGTTTAGTTGCACATAATAAGTGAGGGTTTCATTTTCCTTTACATTGAAATAAGTGTACACCCTGTCGTCACGGATATCCTGGTAATCGAAGCGTGATGAAGTAAAGCTTCCTTCGCCTTCCTGCATCCTTGTATTTAATATTTCCCAGCCGCCTGGGAATATTTGTGATAGAGCCATATTGCTGTAATAGCCACGCCTGCCGGGATTCTTTACAACAACCTTTGCAATAAAATCTGTGCCCTGCTGAAGTTTATTTATGGCAACAGGCTTACCATTTTGTGATAAATAATTTACACTTAACACAAGCACTGCAGGGTTATTATTTACTTTTAAACTGTCACCTGTTACAGGTTGCCCTTTGGTGATAAGCCTTACATACAATAAATTATTTCCCCTGTTTATGACATTGATGTTTTGATTAGCGCTTTTGAGATCAACAGGTATTTGATAAAAGTAAGAAGCTGAATTAACATTGATCTTCTTTCCATTTACAGTACCATCTGCAATTATCTTGGTGCCGGACGGATTTTTACCACAATACTTTGCAATTGCTATTAATGAATACGCCGTCGTTTGTGTGCTGTACCATTCGTCCTGCGATAATTTCGCAGCTATGTAAGTGACAAGGCTGGCAGCTTGCGTTCGCCGTCCCATCAGCGTTAATGTTTCCAGCACCATAGCTTCATCACGTACGTCCGAACCATAAGTAAACCCGGGACTAAAACGAACATTAAATGTAACCGGCAAGCCGCTGATAAGTTGCAGCGCAACGTTATCCTGCCCTGCTAATTTATAAGCCGCTGCCAGCCTCCATTTAGCTTCCGCAGAAATATATTTGAATTCTTTTAAGCGGTTCATTGCGCCCAACTCCGGCGCTTTTGCCAGCGCAAGAAGAAAGAGGCGATAAGCCTGTGTAAGATCGCCGCCATAAAAATTAGTTGTAGTTGGCATCCATGAATTGGCTTTATTTCGCTGGAAAATTTTCCATTGCTGCAGCATGGATTCGCTGATTGTGTAACCGGCATTTTGTGCTTCTAACAAAAAGTGACCTGCATAACTTGTTCCCCAATCATCACTTTGTCCTTCACCCGGCCAGTAACTAAATCCGCCATCATTCACCTGGAAATTCTGCAACTTACTAATACCTGATTTTATGTTTTTATCAACCTGCGCTTTATGATAATCATCAAGGTCCATTAACTGGTTTAATACCAACTGTGGAAACACTGAAGATGTTACCTGCTCAACACATCCATAAGGATAATCAATTAAATAATCCAGTCTCTTTTGAAGATTCATCGGCGGCACACTTGATATTTCCAATGTAGCTTTACTTGAAGATATATCGCCAATGGGCGTTGCAGTTGTTTTCCATTGCTGGCCTGCAGATAAATTAATTTCACTGATGCTTGTTACCGGGGGATTTGGATTTCTTATGTCAAGCTCTATATCAGAAGCCGCTTTTTCATTGCCGCTTGTTGCGAGCAATTTCACTTTACCAATGCCTGTGTTGTCATTTACTTTCACATCAAAATAAACCATTTGCTCACCGGTTGATGTAAAGCTTACATTTTGAGAAGATGATCCAATTACCTGTAAAAAAGGATTTGCCTGTAATGTGACATTCACATTTTTGATATTATTTTCCATAGCAAAAACGGTAACAGGCAGCTTGATGATTTCCTGCGGTCCCAACACTCTTGGCATTGTTGCAAGTATCATTAAAGGCTTTTTTACTGCAACCGCTTTTTCTGTATTTCCATAGCTGCCATGATTAGCCGCCACTACCATTGCCCTTACTGAACCTATGTATTGTGGCAGCATAAAATTATGTGTTTGCTTTTGCCCGGCATCCAGGTGAAATGGTCCAAGATATTTTACGACAGGATTAAAACGATTGGCCTTCTTTGGCTTAACAGGGCCAGCGTCTGCATCACCACCGATGGTCAGAATCCGCTCCAGGTCTGTGCCCCAGGCACCTATCACATAATCAAACAGATCAAAGCTTTTTACACCTAAAGCTTCTCTTGCATAAAAAGCATCATGCGGATCAGGCGTTTTAAACCTGGTAAGATCAAGTAAACCTTCATCAACAATCGCCACACAATAGGTCATTTCTTTTGCATTCATTTCACTAACTGTTATGGAAGATTGCTCCTCCGGCCTTATCGCATTGGGCATTGAGATTACAGGCTTTAAAACAGTGTTTTTGTCTTCAATAAAGAGGGGTATCACACCATACATTCTTATAGGAAGATCGTTGATGGTTTGTGCATGAGGTTGAAGTAAACTTACATTCACATACACATTTGGCGACATTTCTTTTTCGGCCTTAAATTTAACTACAGTCTGTCCCTGCTGTGTTTCTACCCAAAATGATTTAAGCACTTTGCTTCCTGATTCAATGCTTATCAAGCCCCTGCCACCTTTGCTGCTGGGTATGGTAATATTTACATCATCACCTACACTATATTTTTCTTTGTCTGCAGTAAAAGACAACATAGATGCAGCCGTTGGGTCGTCAGTGTTTTCCCTGTTCTGCCAGCCCGGTTCATCAATATAAACGATGTCGCCTGTAGTATGGCCGCTCTTTAAATCTTTTACAAGAATCAGATATCTTCCCCATTCACTTTCACCTGTACTGAAATTCCATTTGCCTGTGCCATTTGTTAAATGCACGGTTTCTTTTTTCAGTAACTTATTGTATTCATCTTGTGTAAAGTTGCTAAGATTGTCGCCGCTGTTATCCCACCACCAGCGCCATTGTATCTTATAAAATTGTACTTCCACATCATTGTTGCCTGTAAGCAAATTTCCTTTACTGTCAACATTTACAATTTGTGCTGTTTGTGTTTTCCCTGTTTGCAGAAAGCCCCATTGCTTATCACCTTCGGGAAGTTTTATGCCGGCATAACTTGTATATGGACTATAAGGCAGTGTGAGATTATCAATGCTAAAACTTCCGCCAGGCTCAAAAACTTTTATTGCAAGATTTGCATTTAACATGCCGGGAGCGTTTTCATCAAGTTCAAAATTTGGTTTGATAGTAGCATTGCCTTCCGCATCCAAAGTGCCATCAAAAATTGTTTTGCTTTGGGTTGAATATTTTGACGTTGGATTATCGAAAGTATATTGTTCAAACTTTTTAAAAGAAGTTTTTTTGGCATAAAGAGATGCATCAATTTTAGCTGTGAGATTCTTTGCCGTGGCGCCAAATAACCATTTAGCCGATAGTGTTCCTGATGATGTTCCGTTCTTTCCAAGTACGGCATCAGGCCCAAAATCTAAATTGATTTTTAACCTGTTGGGCATTACCGTTTCTACCTTAATTGTTTTCTCAAATACTGCACCGCCTACTTTCACTTTAGCAAGCCAGTTGCCCGTTGGCGAACCTTGCTCTGTAGCTGTTTTAAAAACATTGAAACCTTCACTGGCATTGGTTTGTATCATATGCTGAAACAACTGTCCCTGCGGATTGAACAAATTAAATTCAACCGGTATATCTGCAGGTAAACTACCTTGTTTGTCCTGCACAATACAATTTATATACATGGAATCACCAGGCCGCCATACACCTCTTTCACCAAATATAAAACCCTTGATTCCATTCTTCACTTCTTCGCCGGAAACATCAAAGCGGCTAAGTGGCAAGGCGCTTCCATCATCCAATTTTAGGTACCCTTTTTCATCGCCTTTTTTTGCAATTAAAAGAAACGGTTTTCTTTTTAAATTGAAATTTGCAAAGCCATCGCTGCCACTTTTTTCTTTGGCAATTATTTGTTGCTGATAATCCAATACTACAAGCTCGACATCATTCATCGGTTCTGTAGAAAGTATATTTGATACAGCCACAACCATAGAATTATCATTGCCACGCCGTGCAGTAAGCCCGATGTTTGATGCTAATATATTTCTTGTAGCCCAGCGATCTTTATTGTAATAAGATTTAGAACATGGATTATCTTTTTGCTTCCAGCTATAGCCGGAAGGATAATAAGAATCATAACGGTTCCAGAATTCTGCATCATTATCTGTGCCTTCATCAGATGCTTCATCATCTTCGCGATAACTGGCTTCTTCATAAATTCCTTCATCATCGTTATCATCCCTGCTATCTTTTTTTGTCGTGTCATTTGCATTGCAGGTGTACAAAGAATATTCCCGCCTGAAGCCAATAGTCACCCTGTAAATTGCACCTTGTTCTGTCTTTAAAAACTTATCAATATCAAGAGAGAATTTTTGTTTTTTATGAAGGTCTAAAGTTTTATCATTATCCAACCTCAACGTTTTTTGAACTATGGGTTTTGCCACACGCCGCAGATCTTCTTCTCCGTTTAAGTTATTTGTTTGCAAAAACTGCGGAATGTTATTTTCATAAATTTTAATGATGCTGATGTCAACCGCATTTAAGTTAATAGCTTCAAAAGGCAATACCAGCCTGCCTGAATTAGGAAGTATGTTTCCACGACCCTGGATTTTAACTGACGGCAACCTGTTCTCAAAAAAAACATTTGAGGTAAACCCTTTGTTCAAAACATTGCCCCATGTATTCTTAATTCCTTCATTAATATTAACAACAGCGCTGCCATCAAGCTTATCACTAACATATACTTTTACCTCGCTGCCATTAATGGTGTAAGCGATATCACCCTGGTTACTTACACTTATCAAACCGGTCAGCTCCTGGCCAATTGCAATCGGATCACTAAACTGTACCGATGCATATTGTTCTTCATCATTCATTGCCATTACATTCATCACTTTAAAATCACCAATAGCAGGCACATCAATGTTTTTACTTTCTGCAACATTAATATCAAGCGGCTTTCCATTCCAGCTTAATATTAGTTGAGATGCTGTGCTGCTACGTTCAATATTTTCAACAGAGAAGCTGTGCGACTTTGCCGTTTCATTATGTTGCCAGTTTATTTTTAAAGGTTTATTATTTTGAGAAGCAGATAATAATTTTTCTATGCTTGCTGAAGACTCTGCATCAGCAGTAATAATTTCACCAAGAAAACGCATCGTGTTTTTTTCGCCGGTACTTCGTAAACCATATTGATTTATTTTAAAAGATGGCTTTAACGCCTGCACATTAAAACGAAAATCTTTGTATTTAGAAGGAACATTAGTAACCCTTCCCAACTTAAATGAAACCGCATAAATTTCGTTGGGTGTAAGATTTTTTTCAGGCTTAAATTCAATTGTTCTTGCATCAACCCAAAAAGCTTTTCCTTTTACTGACGGAGAAAATTCAAAAAGTTCATCACCGCTAACTTCGCCTATGGCGTGAGTTGTGGAAGCATCTGCAGTCAATTGAATTTTTACTGAAGAAGTTTTTGAGATGACACCGGAAGTATATGCATCAATGTATTTGCTGAATGCGGGATCAACTTCTATCCATTTCTTTTTTGATTGACAAGAGAATAAGATGACTGTTGTGCAAAGCAAACCTATCAAAAAAGTAACATTGAACTTTTGCATGTAACGATCATCATTGGAGTTCGTAATTTTAATATTGAATTTATAAAAAGATTTGCGAATTGATAGCATAAAGCAGTTAATATTTTACGTTTTAATATGTGCTGGAAAGAAATTTGCTAAAACATTTGTAATGATAAGTTATAAAATATTTAGAGAAATAAGGATAAGAAATTTCAATTGCTGTTGCATTTCAAAGGCAGGCAACAAAGAACAACTTATAAAATTATTTGTAACTTTATTTGAATACTTTATTATGCCATCATCATTGTTAGATAGAATAACCCTTAATCCTGATATAGCACATGGTAAACCAACTATCCGTAACAAGCGTTATACAGTAGAAGGATTACTTGAATACCTTGCAGGAGGAGACTCTGTCGAGGATCTTCTAAAAGAGTTTCCTGATTTAGAAAAAGAAGATTTTCTTGCATGTCTGCAATACGCTGTTCTAAATATGAAACATAAACATGCGGAAATAAAAGCAGCATGAAGTTTTTAATAGATGCACAATTACCACCTTCACTCAAACAAGTTTTTTATATTAAATGGTTTTGATTGCATTCACACATTGGATCTTGAATTAGGTAATGAAACTTCTGATAAATTAATCAATGCCATATCCGTTTCAGAGCACATAATCTTAGTAACTAAGACAGTGATTTCTTTGATAGTTTTATCATGAAGAAAGAGCCTTATAAATTAATTTTAGTAAAGCTTGGTAATACTTCAAAAAATGAGTTATTAAAATTTTTCTCTGACCACTTCAAGGAAATAATGGAGAAAATAGAAACGGAGAGAATGATTGTTTTAAGTAAAGATGAAATTACATTTTCAAAGAAACTATGAATTAAAATGGCATCCTCAGTATTTTGAACACTTCTTTGCCTCGGAGAATTCTAAGTTTATCCAATTGCTGTTTGCATGTTTGTAATGAAAATATTGCTTACGATAAATTATATGGCAAGCTTATAGAGAGGTTAACGTATTTAAATTAAAAACAACTTGCGACACTTCTCAATGATGCCCATTTTTATAATGCTCCAATAATTCATCTCCGCCAAAATCGTTTTTCAGATCTCTCACCACTGTATGCACATGATTGGCATTGTTCTGTGTGTTATCATATTCAATAATAATGGTAGGCCCTTGTATCCGGTAATAATGCGGATGGCCCGGGCCGGGTTGCTTATCACCTGCCCATGCAAACCTTAAATTATTTAAGCCTGAATCTTCTATCTCATGCATCATGTTCATTGCAAAAACCGATGTATAGCGATGAATATAAATACTAAGCAATTGCAGAAAATTCTTCTGCTGAGCTTCATTTAGCTCACTATATAAAATTCCCTTATGATCGCTGATCATCGCTTTGCGGCTTGGCCCTGTAATAATTTCACCCGGAGCTTCAACACTAAGAATTGCTTTTTCCATTTGTTTTGAATTAAGAGAATTAAGTAAAGCAAACCCAAGCTGTGTCTCATCTTTTAATATTTGTTTTCCTTTCTCAGGGCCGGATAATACAACAGCCGGATTGGCTCCTAAAAATCCGGGTGTGCCTGAAACCAACCGGTTATCTTTTGTAGAAAAATTGAAAGAAACATGATGGCCTTCCAATCTCCATCCCCAAATTGAATCTGCGGCCGGATTACCAAAAATGGAAAAATAATATTTACCCGGATCACGGTAATCATCGTTTAATGAACGCCCTTCTACTTCACGTAATACAGCTTCAAGTTGTATGATAGCAATGGCTTTATTATAACCTGTATCACTTAACGCAGTATGAAGCAAATTGAAAGCGGCATTTTTTTGTACAGCATTTAGTTCGCCTAATGAAACTCCTTTTCGCTCTTTAGGAATATAATGCCAGTCGTATCTTTCCTGGTCATCGAATAAAAATTGCGCCTTTGCTTTTTGCGCTGCAGAAAGTGTTCTAAGAAATGTATCGGCTGTTGAAGACATGCCAGCGTGCACATTACTGTTATTTGTTTGTGAACTGCATGATAAAAAACATACAGAAGTAATAAAAAGAAATATCAACGGCTTCATAAAATCTGAAATTGTATTTTGTTTTGCTACTAAATTATACAAAATGAATTACTATTATTAGATGTTCCTGTAATTACCATCATGATAAATTTTATTTAAAAACGAAGATCAAAAAGTTGCATAATATGTTTCTGAAATCGTCATTTGAAAAAAAACATGTAAATAAGATGTTTAAAAAATACTTTAATTTGATAACAGAAAAACTTAACCCCTCTTGTATAAATATTGCTATATGAATAAAAGATTTTTAATTGTTATTGCGCTTTTTTTACCTGCTTTTTATTTGCCTGCGCAACAGGTTACACTAACAAGCGACCAGGTTAAAGTATTAACCTCCGAATGGAAAGGTGAACGCTTTGCAGATGGCCGGCCAAAAACATCCGATCGTTTTTTAGAACGTTTAAAAAATGTTTCTCTTGAAGAAGCCTGGGGTTATCTGCGAAACAAAGGTTATCAAAATCAGTTCGAGGGAGACTGGATGATTATTCGTCCGGACTCAGTGATGGTGGGCCGTGCCGTGACAGCGCAATACATGCCGATGAGGCCTGATTATGATAAAATGATAAAAGATAAAGGGAAAACTGAAGGCCGTATCGGCAATACAAATTCATGGCCGATTGATGTATTGAAAGACGGAGATATTTATGTTGCCGACAGCTATGGCAAAATTGTGGATGGCACTTTAATCGGCGATAATCTTGGTAATGCCATTTATGCAAAATCGCACAGAGGTGTGGTTTTCTATGGTTCTGTAAGAGATATTGAAGGGCTCGAAGAAATTAATAGTTTCAATGGATGGGTAAAAGGATATGATCCTTCTTACATACAACAAATGATGCTGGGCGGCATTAATGTACCAATAAGGATTGGCAGAGCTACAGTGTTACCGGGAGATGTAGTGCTTGCAAAAAAAGGTGGTATTGTATTTATTCCTGCACAATATGTAGAGGACCTTGTTCAGAACTCCGAATTTGTAGAATTGAGAGATGCCTTTGGTCACCAGCGTTTGCGGGAAGGCAAATACACGCCGGGCCAGATAGATCAGCAATGGAGCGATGAGATAAAAAAAGATTTTTTGCAATGGCTGAACACACAAAAAAATCTTCCCATGACAAGAAAAGAATTGGATGAATACATGAAGGAAAGAAGCTGGTAATTTTATTTTCTACAAATAACATTTTGCTTCATTTACTTAATTACAAAAACGAACTATCATGACTTCTTCACAAAAATTTTTGAAAAAACTGGGGTTAAAAGACCAGGATAATATTGAGGAATTAACTTCAAATAATAATACAACAACACCGGAAAATCCGCGTCGTTCTTTCTTAAAAAAATCAGCCCTGGGAGGTATTACTTTAGGCGGCGCTTTTATGTTTTCTCCTATTGAAGAACTGGTAGCACAAACTACGCAAAAGGTGAGCCGGTATTCAGCTCCGTCTGATTTAAAAATTACTGACATGCGGTATTGTGTTACTACTATTTTGGGTAGAACTGCTATTATCCGCATTGATACTAACCAGGGAATTTATGGCCTGGGAGAAGTAAGAGATGGCGCTGATGAACGCTACGCCCTGATGTTGAAAAGCAGGATCCTCGGGCAAAACCCGTGCAACGTAGAGCAAATATTTAAATCCATAAAACAATTTGGCGGACAAAGCAGGCAGGCTGGTGGCGTATGCGGCGTAGAGATGGCGCTTTGGGATATAGTTGGTAAAGCTTACAATATTCCTGCATGGCAATTGCTTGGCGGCAGGTATCGTGATAAAATAAGATTGTATGC
>CAXSDW010000039.1:15885-30038 GCA_964236235.1 uncultured Chitinophagaceae bacterium | reverse complement strand
TAACGGGGGTAATTAAGAATTATGTGACCGATAATTTATTCCATACCAAACAATCCTTTGTTTAATAGTTGCAGCGCTTTGTCTTTATCTTCCCTGGCAATTAGCAATGAAATATTATGGCGGCTGCCACCATAGCTTACCATACGCACCGGTATTGATGACATTGTTTCAAAGATTTTTTTCATTACATCTTCAGTTTCTGTTATTTCATTACCAACAATAGAAACAATGGTTTGGTTAGTATCGGTTTCAACTATCCCAAAAACTTCAAGTTCTTTAATTATTTTTTTCAAATAAGCATCATTATCTATAGTTACTGATACTGCAACTTCCGAAGTGGTTACCATATCTATTGAAGTACGGTACTTTTCAAATACTTCAAATATCTTTCTCATAAAACCGTAAGCCAGTAACATGCGGCTGCTTTTTATTTTTATAGCTGTGATGTTATCCTTTGCGGCCACTGCTTTTACGCCAACGCTTCCTGCATCACTTATAATCAATGTGCCCTTAGCTTCCGGTTGAAGTGTGTTCAATAATTTTACAGGTATATTATACGTCTGCGCAGGCCAAATGCTTGCCGGGTGCAATATCTTTGCGCCAAAATAAGCTAACTCTGCAGCCTCTTCAAAACTTAATTGCTCAACAGGTTTTGTGTTGCTTACCACTCTTGGGTCATTATTATGCATGCCGTCAATATCAGTCCATATTTCGCAAACAGAAGCATTAATAGCAGCAGCAATTAATGAAGCACTGTAATCACTTCCACCTCTTTTTAAGTTATCCACTTCGCCTTTAGCATTGCGGCAGATGTAGCCTTGTGTAACAAATAACGTATCGTTTTTATAACGCTTTAAAATTTGTGCAAGCTTTACTTTTATTGCTCCTATCTGCGGTTCTTCCAAAGCATCAATAGCCATAAAATCTAAAGCCGGCAGCCATTCATGATTAATATTTTGCTCGTTCAGATAAACAGAGAAAAGCTTTGAGCTTAATAATTCTCCCTGGGCAAGAATATCTTTGTTAAGCGCATCACTGTAAGAGATTTTTAAAATAATATTTAAGAATTCGAAGTGCTCAGCTAAAATTACTTTTGCTTTGTTATATGCCTCTTCCGACTTGACTAATTGAATAATAAAATTTTGATAGTGAAGTTCTAATGCATCAATTTGCTGCTTGGCTCCTGTGCGGTCACCTTTTGATAGAGATTTACTTATTTCAGTTAGAGAATTAGTGGTTCCACTAAGGGCACTCAACACTACAATTTTAGGTTCATCATCACTGGTAATAAGCTTTGCAATTGCAAACATTCTTTCAGGCTTTCCAACACTGGTGCCGCCAAACTTCATTACTTTCATTACTAACTTCTATTTTTAAAGGGATGCAAATATAATGCTGATAACGATAAAAAGGTCACCACCCTATTATGCTTCTGTTCACAAAAATCATGAGAGAGACAGTAACTATTTCAACAATGTTTATAACGTAATTCCAAATTTATCTGCTAACTGTAAAAGATCTTCTATCACCGGTTGAATAAGCGGTATTCCATCTCTCATTCTTTCTTCAGCCGTCTCTCTTTCAACATCACCCGGAATAAAAACCCGCTCTTTACCTTCTACTGGTTTGGAAGATTTAAATCTCCGGATCCATTTATCCATATCACACTTAAACTCTTCAGCAGTACGAAACGCATCAATTCTCATGACGCCAAAAAAATGGCCAATTCCTTCGCCCGGCATATTCTCCGGCATTGGTACATAAGCCGGAAAAGGTGGAACCCATGGTCCATAGTTTGCGCCGCTTAATACCGCAGAAAAAATATCAACTATTGCACCTAATGCATATCCCTTGTGGCTTCCATGTTCTCTGTCTCCTCCAAGAGGTAATAATGCGCCACCATTTTTTAGCTCATTGGCATTGGTTGAAGGTTTACCATCTCTGGTTTGAACCCAGCCTTGCGGCGCAGATAAGTTTTTTCTTTGTAAGGTTTCGAGTTTACCGTTTGCGGCAGTTGTGGTAGCGAAATCAGCAACAAATGCAGGCACATTTCCGGCCGGAATTGCAACAGCTATTGGGTTAGTACCTAATAATCTTTCCGCCGAAAAAGTGGGCGCTACCAGCGCTGAAGCGTTGGTCATTGCTATGCCTATCATATCATATTCCAAAGCCATCATTGCATGGCTTCCGGCAATACCAAAGTGATTGCTATTCTTTACACTCACCCAGCCCGTTCCAACATTTTTTGCTTTATTAATAGCCACTTGCATTGCTTGTGGCGCAACCACCAAACCTAATCCCGCATTACCATCAACAACAGCCGTAGAAGGCGTTTCATGAACAATTTTGATTTCGGGATGTGTATTAATTCTTTTTACTTCCCATAATCTTACATAACCGCTCAGCCTTGCCACACCATGACTATCAACGCCTCTTACATCAGCTATCAGCAGTGATCTTGCTGCAACTTTTGCATCTTCACTATTACATCCAATTCTTAAAAATATGTTTTCGCTAAAAGATAATAATTGCTGGTAGCTGTATATTTTCGGCATAAAGCAAATGTATGTTTAGTTATATTAAATTTGCGGCAATGAAATGTAGATGTTAGTAGTCAGATGTCAGATGTCAGATGTCAGTAGTTAGTAGTCAGTAGTTAGTAGTCAGTAATCAGTAATCAGAAATCAGAAACCCGTAATTGGAAATCGTAAATTTTAACTTGATCGATGGGAAGAATATTTGAAGTACGCAAATCAACCATGTTTGCCAGGTGGGACAAAATGGCAAAACAATTTACCCGTATCGGGAAAGAGATTGATATGGCTGTAAAGCATGGTGGTCCTGATCCAGATAATAATTCTGCTTTACGGCGTTGCATCATAAATGCGAAGGCTGTTAACATGCCAAAGGACCGGGTGGATGCTGCGATAAAAAGAGCCATGGGAAAAGATAAAACTGATTACCATGAAATGCTGTATGAAGGATATGCACCGCATGGTGTTGCCTTGCTGGTAGAAACTGCTACTGATAATGGCACAAGAACCGTTGCTAATGTGCGTATGCATTTTAATAAAGGTAACGGCGCTTTAGGAACCAGTGGCAGCGTGGCTTTTCTCTTTAACAGGATGGGAGAATTTAAGATAAAAAACAACAATTTAAATATCGAAGACCTGGAGCTGGAACTTATAGATTACGGACTTGAAGAGATCGGTGAAGATGCTGATGGCAATATTATTATCCGTACAGCTTATAATGAATTTGGCCATATGAGTAAGGCTCTGGAAGAAAAAGGCCTTGAAATTATAACTGCAGAACTTACCCGTATACCAACTACCACAGTAGAACTAAATGAAGAACAATCTAATGAAGTATTAAAACTTGTTGATAGTTTGGAACAGGATGAAGATGTACAAAAAGTATATTATAATCTAAAGTAGACTTCTATAAAATTTTAAGGTTGTTTAATATTATATGCCTCCTTATAGTACATCATACAGGCAACATCCGTCTCAAAAAATTTTATTGAATACCTTCGTTTTAATGAACCAACAATCATATGATATTATTATTATTGGCGGCGGACCAATTGGCCTCGCCTGCGGGCTGGAAGCTAAAAAAGCCGGACTTAATTATGTAATACTTGAGAAAGGAACACTGGTAAACTCTCTATATAATTATCCTGTTAACATGACCTTTTTTAGCACAAGTGAAAGGCTTGAAATTGGCGGGGTTCCTTTTGTAAGCAATAATGTAAAGCCTACAAGAAATGAGGCGCTGGAATATTACCGGAGAGTTGCTACATCAGCCAATTTAAACATTAAGCTCTTTGAAAAAGTACTTGAGGTAAAAAGAACTGAGCAGGGTTTTTCAGTTTTCGCCACAAAAAATAATTATAGTGCTGCAAATATTATTATTTCAACAGGCTTTTATGATATACCTTTTTTACTGAATGTGAAAGGAGAAGAACTCACAAAAGTGAAGCATTATTATAAAGATCCGCACTTTTATGCTTTTCAAAAAGTATTGGTTGTTGGAGCGGCCAATTCGGCTGTGGATGCGGCTTTGGAGACATGGCGCAAAGGCGCTGAGGTTACTATGGTGATAAAAAATAATGCCATAAGTGACCGCGTAAAATACTGGGTGAAGCCCGATATTGATAACCGTATTGCTGAAGGTTCTATTAAAGCATATTTCAATTCCACTATTGCAGAAATAAGAGAACATGAGGCAGATATTAATACACCAGATGGTTTAATAACGATTAAAAATGATTGGGTGATTGCTATGACCGGTTACCAGCCTGACCTTAAATTTTTGAAAGATCATGGAATAGAATTGTCAGCTGACGAAGTATGTAAGCCAACTTACAACGACGATACTTACGAAACAAATGTAAAAGGAATTTACCTTGCGGGTGTAATTTGCGGAGGCATGAATACACATCGCTTGTTTATTGAAAACTCAAGAATTCATGCAGAAAAAATTATTGAGAATATAAAACAACATTCTAAAAAGAATATTGCAGCCTCAATTTGAATGTTTTTCTCTTTGCAAAATTTGCAGATACTTTTTTTCATTGAAAGTATAAACAAAATGAGTTACTAATGTTGCTAATATAACAGACACCGCTAAAACTATATAAAAGCTTGTCCAACCTCCCATGCTTCTGTCGCTCATTATTAATTTAGTAAGAAAAAAAAGACACAGGAAACTTACAGTGCCCCATGCGACAATATATTGCAAATAATATTTCCACCGGGGGCCTTCACGTTGCTCTTTCCACGATTGCAAAAAGTGTCTTTCAGAAGAGGTTAGCATCAGCTTTAGTTTATTCAAATTCAATTTCACCTTTCATATAATACACACAGTTGCCGCCTATTTTTACGCGGTCGCCATTTTGCTCACACCAAAGTTTGCCGCCTCGTTTGGATAATTGCAAAGCAAATAGTTTCTGCTTGTTTAATTTTTCGCTCCAAAAAGGAATTAACTGCGAATGCGCTGAACCTGTTACAGGGTCTTCATCTACACCTGCAGCAGGGGCAAAAAATCTGGATACAAAATCAGCATTTTTGCCGGGAGCAGTTATAATCATTTTATAACCTGTTCTATTCATTAAAGAAAAATCTGGTATACAGTCTTGTACGGCATTTTCATCCATCAGTTCCACCAGTAAATCCCTGTTTTTATAAACGCCTACAATTTCCGGGTTACCCAAAGCTTCGGGAATATCATTAGGATAGTCATTAAACCTTTCAGGTTTCCATGAAGGAAAATCCAACCATATCTTTTGATCTTGCTGCTTAACTTTTAATATACCGCTTTTAGAACTAAAATGAATTTCATCCTGATCAAAGTTTAAAATATTGAACAGCACAAAAGCTGAAGCCAATGTTGCATGTCCGCAAAGATTAATTTCTACAGAAGGAGTAAACCACCGGATTTCAAAATCCGCAGAATCTTTTGCATCACTTTTTACCGGTACAAAGAAAACCGTTTCTGAAAGATTATTTTCTAAAGCGATTTTTTGCATTAAGTCCTCATCTATCCATTTTTCTAAAGGAATAACGGCAGCAGGATTGCCGCCAAAAAGCTTATCAGTAAAGGCGTCTATTTGATAAAGTGTAAGTTTCATTTCCTATCTGCTAAGTGGGAATTCAGTGATATAATAATTAATTGTTCAATAACCTACATAAGTTAAGTCTCCCCTTGGGAGAAGGTTTGGAGGAGCTTTACTCTTCCATCATTTCCTTTGCCACTCTTATAATATCTTCCACATTAGGCTTGCTAAAATAATCCCCGTCACTGCCATAAGAAGGCCGGTGTTCCTGGCCGCAAAGTGTTCTTGGCGAAACATCAAGCCATCTGTAACCTCCCTGCTCTTCCATTACCTTATTATACATAAAAGCGCTTGCTCCGCCGGGCACATCTTCATCAATAAACAAAATCCGGTTTGTCTTTTTTAATGAAATTAAAATGGTATGATCAATATCAAAGGGAAGAAGTGTTTGCACATCTATTATTTCGCAGCTAACGTTTAGTTTTTCCAATTGTTCTGCAGCTTCAGCAACAACTCTTGTCATTGAACCGTAAGTAACTATTGTAATATCTTCACCGGTTTTTATAATCTCCGGCACACCTAACGGAACAGTATATTCTACTAAATTAGAAGGCAGTCTTTCTTTAAGGCGATAACCATTTAAAGATTCAATCATTAAAGCCGGATCATTTCCTTTTAGTAAAGTATTATACATGCCAACAGCCTGAACCATATTTCTGGGAACACAAACATACATACCACGCAAAGAATTTATAATCATCCCCATGGGTGAGCCGCTGTGCCATATTCCTTCAAGCCGGTGGCCTCTTGTTCTTACAATCAGGGGAACGCTCTGCTGTCCCATTGTTCTGTAATGAGTGGTAGCAACGTCATCACTTAGCGCCTGCAATCCGTATAATAAATAATCAAGGTATTGTATTTCTGCAATCGGGCGCAAACCTCTGAGAGCCATACCAATGCCCTGTCCCATTATAGTAAGTTCTCTTATACCTGTATCAAAAATTCTTGTAGTTCCGTATTTTTTTTGCAGGCCGCTAAAGCCCTGGTTCACATCTCCTATTAATCCAACATCTTCGCCAAAAGCAACAACTTTATCATTAGCAGCAAATAATTCATTAAAGTATTTATTAAGTATTTCATAACCATTTATAAGAGGTGCATCAGGCTCATAAGATGGTTTTAATGCTGAAACATTTAGCGCTGATTTTGGGCCTTCATTATAAAGATGAGTATTGAAAAGCTCTTTGTTCTCCCTTAAAAGAAGGTCATAATAATTCTTAAGTTCAAGATAAGGTAAAGAATTATCTGATTTAAGTAATACCAATGAAATTGCTTTGACTACATCTCTTCTTAAAGGCTCTTTATTTGCTGCAAGTTCTTTAGAAATATAATTAACTGATTCATCATTCTCTATTTTTTGTAACAGCTTAACTGTTTTGGCTACCTGCTGTTTTATAGGCTCAGCATATTTGTTCCAGGCATTGAGCCTGCTTTGTTTTACATATTCTTTGGCGTTAATTTCAATTTCATATAGTTCATCTTCATCAGCCAAATCATTTGCCATTATCCATTCTTTCATTTGTTTAAGACAATCCCATTCTTTTTCCCATGAAAGTCTTTCGTATTCTTTATAGCGTTCATGGCTGCCGGAAGTAGAATGTCCCTGGGGTTGCGTAATTTCTTCAACATGAAAAAGAGCCGGAACATGTGTATCCCTTATATTTTGAATGGCATGTTCAAGTACTTCGCACATACCGGCATAATCCCATCCTTTTAGTTTATAGATATTAATTCCATTGGTATCTTCTTCCTTTTGAAATCCCTCTAAAGCGATCGATATAGATGATTTCACAGTTTGATATTTTTTTGGAACTGAAATACCATATCCATCATCCCAAACAAAAACAGCCAGCGGAACCTGCAGTACGCCTGCAGCATTCATCGTTTCCCAAAAATGACCTTCAGAAGTAGATGCATCGCCAATGGTACAAAAGCAAACTTCATTGCCATTATTACTTAAATGTTTAAACTCATCAGAAGGTCCATAATCTCTGAAGAACTTTGAAGCATAAGCCAGGCCTAAAGCTCTTGGCATTTGCCCACCAGTTGGGGCTATATCACTTGATACATTTTTCTTGTTGGCAAGATCCAGCCATTCACCATTTTCATCTACAAATTTTGTTGCAAAATGAGAATTCATTTGACGACCGGCGCTAAAGGGATCGTGGTTTACATCAGGGTCAGCATACAGCTGTGAAAAAAATTGCTCCATGGTTGATAAGCCGGAAGCAAACATAAATGTCTGGTCTCTGTAATAGCCTGCTCTAAAATCTCCTGGTTTAAAAAACTTTGCCATGGCAACCTGGGCTACTTCTTTTCCATCCCCAAAAATTCCAAACTTAGCTTTGCCCGTTAATACTTCCTTTCTTCCTGTTAAACTTGCTTCCCTGCTTTCACAAACCACGCGGTAGTCGTTTAATATTTCCCGTTTAAAATTATCAAATGATAATTTTACATCAGGAGAAGTTGCTATTAAATTTGTTTCCATATCGCTAAATTTAATTATGGAGTATTGAATGTTAAAAATAACTCATATGCCAAATACAATATGCAACTTTTTGTGTCGTTTTTGTATCTTTGAAAATACTATTAAAATTTACGAATGAAAATTATACGTATTCTTATTTGCGCCCTTACATGCTTTAATGCTGCATTTGCGCAAAATAGCAATAAGAATATAAAGGCCATAAATACCCAGGCACAATCTAAAACAAACAATCAAGGTAAGCAAGAAGTTACAACTTTGCAAGTACCGGTTAACGTTCAGGAAAACATTTCATTTAATGAAGATGAATACAACTTTGGAAAAATACCCCAGGGCAAGCCGGTTACGCACATTTTTTTGTTTAAGAATACAAGTAATAAACCAATTACATTAGATAACGTTCAAACAAGCTGCGGATGTACAACGCCTGAGTGGTCAAAAGATTTGATTGCTCCCGGGCAAACTTCTAAAATAACGGTAGGATATAACGCTGCAAATGAAGGTGCATTTACAAAATTTATTACAGTTACTTACAATAGCACTCAAAGCAAACAAATTAATATAAAAGGAGAAGTATGGAAGACTCCTGAAACTTCGGTTCCTGAAAATTCTGCATTAGCAACTTTAAAAAATCAACAATAAAAATTAAAACCTGTTCTCACAATGAAAAAATTATTTATCGCTTTTTTAGCATTCACTTCTGTCACTTCTCTGTTTGCACAGAAAAAAATATCAGATGTTGCATCGCTTAACACTGAAACATATGACTTTGGCAAGGTAAAACAAAACGCACCTCCAACAGCAACGTTTGTAGTAACGAATATAAGCTCCGAGCCATTAATTATTGAAGCTGCAAACCCAACATGTGGCTGTACAATATCTGATTACACTAAATCACCAATTGCACCCGGAAAAACCGGTACAATAAAAGCAACCTATAATGCTGTTAATCTTGGTGCGATTCATAAAACCCTTACTGTAAAATTTGCCGGTGTAGATGAGTTAAAATCAATAAATCTAACCGGTGAAGTATTAGATTCTACAGCTTATGGAAAATGGACCGCCGAAAATAAAGGCTCAATGAAAGTAAAAGACACTGACGAAAAAGCAAAGGCAGATATCCAAAGTGAACCAGGTGCTACAAAGATTGTGAGAAAGACTACAAAGCATAAAAAACTTGAAAAGAGCACAGCTAAATCTTAATTAAAAGCCCTTACTTATATAATTGCCCCTGAAAATATCGGGGGCTTTTCTTTTATAGGAATATTAATAAGGAGAAGTTTATACGTTCTTTATTTCTTCCAGTAAATTCAATAAAACTTTTTTTGCATCTCCAAAAAGCATAGCCGTTTTAGGCTGAAAGAAAAGTTCATTTTCAATACCGGCATAACCAGGTTTCATGCTTCTTTTATTTACAATAACATTTTTCGCCAGCTCAACTTCAAGTATTGGCATGCCGTATATTGGTGAAGATTTATCATTCTTTGCTGCGGGATTTACCACATCATTTGCTCCTAAAATTAAAACAACATCAGTGGTTTTAAACTCCTCGTTGGCCTGATCCATTTCTAAAAGCATCTCATAATTAACATCCGCTTCGGCAAGTAAAACGTTCATATGGCCCGGCATACGGCCTGCCACGGGATGTATAGCATATTTAACTTCCACGCCTTTTTCTATAAGCACTTTTTCTAATTCATGGCATGTGTGCTGAGCTTGCGCCACGGCTAATCCATAACCCGGCACAATCATAACTTTATTTGCATAACTCATTATTGTTGCGGCATCGTTAAGGGATATTTCTTTAAAGTTTCCTCCTTCATGATGTACGCCGGTGGCAGCATTTTTATTTCCAAAAGAACCAATGAGCACATTCTTTAAGCTCCGGTTCATTGCCTTGCACATTAATATTGTGAGAAGTGTGCCTGCGGCTCCAACTAAAATTCCTCCTGTTAGCATCACAGGATTATTATATAAAAAACCACCACAAGCTGCGGCTACACCGGTAAAAGAATTTAACAAAGAAATTACCACCGGCATATCAGCGCCACCAATAGGAAGCACAAAAAATATCCCATATAAAAGTGCAAGTGCAACAGTGATAAAAAACGGAATGTTTATATCATCAATATTTGTATAGTAGGTAAATATTGCGCTGCCTAAAACAAAAGCCAAAATAACCAGGTTAAAAATATGCTGGCCTTTAAAAGAAAAATCTTTAATCTTACCACTTAACTTGCCCCATGCAATAACGCTTCCTGCAAAAGATATAGAACCAATAATGGCTCCGGCAATTATAGTAAGATAATGCCCTGCAGGTATTATATCATTTAAAGAAGTTGAATCAGCACTTTGATTTATCCTGAAGATATGATGGAATTCTACAATGGATATTAATGCAGCACAAGCGCCACCAGTGCCATTGAAAAGACTTACCATTTCGGGCATGGAAGTCATTTTTACTTTTTTGGCAGCTAACGTTCCTATGACACTTCCAATCACGAGGCCGCTAAAAATCCAACCATAATTTTTCAGCTTAACTCCATCGGTTTCATACAAAAAAATGGTTCCTACTATTGCAATCAGCATTCCTCCTGCTGCAATCAAATTTCCCTTTCTTGCTGTTGCAGGATTTGATAACATCCGAAGGCCAAGGATGAATGTGATAGAGCCAATTAAATAACAAACAGAGAGTATGCTTAAGCCCATGATTATAAATTCATGAATTCGTGTAATTCGTGTTATTAATTCGTGTTAATTATTTTTCTTCCGTGATTTAAACATTTCAAGCATTCTGTCTGTTACTACAAATCCTCCTACAACATTTAATGTTCCTAAAACAACTGCAAGGAAACCTAATATCAATGCAAAGTAATTATCACTTTCTGCTTTACCCATTACTATTATAGCTCCGATAATTACAACTCCATGAATAGCATTAGCACCACTCATTAAAGGAGTATGCAATACACTCGGCACTCTGCCAATCACTTCAATTCCTAAAAAAATTGATAAGATAACAATATAGATCAGTTGTACGTTCTGGCTAAAAAAATGTAAGATGTTTTGCATATAGAATCCCTTTTATCAGGTTTTGTTAACTCCGGGAGGCTCTCTTAAGTTAAAGCTGCTTTTACTTTTTCGCTTGTTACATTTCCATCATGTGCAATGCATGTACCTTTTACCAGCTCATCTCCGAAATTCAAATTTATTTTACCTTCTTTATCAATAATAAGTTGCAAAAAATTTAAGATATTTTTCCCATACAATTTACTTGCATCATAGGGCATTGTTGCAGGCAAGGCAGAATCACCAACAATTGTTACACCATTATATTTTATTGTTTCAGTATTTTTAGTAAGCTCAGTATTTCCGCCAGTTGCCGCCGCAATATCAATTACCAGCGATCCATTTTTCATTTGCTCCAGCATTTGAGTGGTAATTAAAACCGGCGCTTTCTTTCCGGGAATTTGTGCTGTAGTAATTACTATATCCGCCTTCATGACACTTTCACTTATCCTTGCTTTTTGTTTTTGTAAAAATTCGCTGGTTTGTTCAACGGCGTAACCGCCGGCATTACTTGCATCCGTAGCGCCTTCTACCTCTACAAATTTTGCACCCAGGCTCATCACTTCTTCTTTTACCGCAGGCCTTGTGTCAAATACTTCTACTACCGCACCTAAGCGCCGGGCTGTTGCTATAGCCTGCAATCCTGCTACACCTGCGCCTAATATTAAAATTTTTGCCGGAGCAATACTTCCGGCTGCGGTCATGAACATTGGAAAATACCTGGGAAATAAATTTGCGGCAAGCAACACTGCCTTATAACCCGCTATATTAGCCTGGCTGCTAAGAACGTCCATACTTTGCGCCCTGCTCGTTCTCGGAAGCATATCCATACTAAAAACGGTTATGCCTTTAGCTGCCCAATCTTTGATCAATGTTGTATTATATAAAGGTTGATAAACGCCTAATATAATTGTTCCAGCGGGTATGTTTACAATATCCTCTTGCGTTAAATTGTTTATTGATAGAATAATATTTGCAGTATTTAAAATCTCATCACGACTTGCTATCTTACTTGCGGCTTGGTCGTATTTTTCGTTTGTTGCAAAAGCTTTTACTCCCGCATTTGTTTCAATAAGTATATCAATGTTTAATTTTTTTAGCAATGGTAAATGTTCGGGTAATAAAGAAACCCTGGTTTCAGGAAAGGGTTCTTGTAAAACACCAATGATCATAGATAGAATATATGCTTCTAAGATAGGTAAATTTAGAACCTGATAACAAAATGTTGTTTTACTTTAATATCCTTATTAAAAAAAACAAGTCCTATAAAAAAAAGGTCAATCGTTAAAGTTACATCAGGATGCTGTTGAATAATCTTCCATGCTTCCTCCATTTCCCCGCTCCAATGTATATCATCAAAAATAAAAACTGACTGATGATTTGATTTTGCCAGAAGTAAATTAAAATAATTTATCGTCGGCACTTTTTTATGATTACCGTCAATAAAAGCAAAGTCAATTTTATTTAATTTAGAGAGAAGAAGAGAAAGAGTATTTTCAAAATTGCCTCTTATTAAATGTATATTTTGCAAACCAATTTTATCGAAATTAGTTTGTGCAATGTTACATATATTTTCGGCTCCTTCTAAAGTATAAACGGTTGACATTGGATTTGCTGAAGCAATATAAGCAGCACTAATTCCGAATGAAGTTCCCAATTCTATTATAGTTTGAGCGTTAAAATACTTTGCAATCCTTGCTAATAGCGCTGCGTATTTTTTTGGTTTTAAAGAAGAAGCTGCAATATTTTTTACGAACCGTTTCCTGGTTTTTAAAATACCTGAACCTGCACCCAAATCTTCTACATATATATAACTATTATCATGAAGTAATGAACTTCTGAGCTTTTCGATTTCATCAGATCTTCCTGGTTTATTTTTAGTATTTAAAACCTTAATAATAAAATCAAAGACAAACGGGGAATGAATGCCATGGCCTTTTCCGTTGGAAGCAGTAAGATAATATTGTAAATATTTTTTAGCTAATTGAAAAGCAGAATACATGAATTTTAAGAGAGATTATCGTAAATATCTTTTCGATGTCCTATCTGTATAATAGTAATTGTAACAATATTAAATTCGACCCTGTACACAATTCTATAATCACCTTTCCTTAACCGATAATAGTCCTTATAGCCTTTCATTTTCTTTATTCCCCGAGGTAGAGGATTAGTTTGTAATGCATCAATCAAAGAAACGATACTAAAGTAATCTCTTGCAGGGATTTCAGCTAATTGTTTACTAGCTCTTGAAGAGTAAATGACTTTAAATTTCACTTCTTCCACTTCTTTTCAATCCTGGCATAAACTTCTTCCGCTGGAATCGTGGGTTCTTTTGAAGCTTTTTCAATGGCAATTGTGTCCAATATATCTTCTACCAGATGCTCATATCTTTTTATGTCAATCAGCAACTTTGAAGGCTTACCTTTTGCGTTTCGAATAACTTTTACTCCTGGTAATTTGGACATAATAACTTTTCTTTAAAGCTACAATTATTTCTTTTCCCATGTTTGGAACGTATAATCAACTGCATGTTTTTCATCAGCGAAATGCTTCTCCTCAGAAACTAATTTCCATTTTGCTTCATTAATAGAAGGATAAAAAGCGTCGCCATTAATGGTTGTATGCACACGTGTGAGATAAATCCTGTTTATAAGATCAATTGATTGTTCAAAAATCTTTCCTCCACCAATTATAAAAATTTCTTTGCAGTCAGTTTCCTTTGCTTTATTAAGAGCTTCATCAATGCTATGTGCAATTATAACACCTTCTTTATTGAGATTTTCCTTTGTTGTAATCACTATATTAAATCTCCCGGGCAGGAGATTATCGAGAGATGTAAAAGTGTTTCGCCCCATGATAACCGGCATTCCCCAGGTTTTATTTTTAAAGAATTTAAAATCATTTGGCAAAGACCATGGCAGCAGATTGTTTTTTCCAATCACATTATTTTCTGAAGCCGCAACGAGGTGAGAAATTATCATA
>CAXSDW010000039.1:0-15785 GCA_964236235.1 uncultured Chitinophagaceae bacterium | reverse complement strand
TAAACCGCTACAACCGCTTTTATCGCCGGATGACTTTGATAATTCAACAATTCAAAGTCTTCAAACTTAAAATTAAAAATATTTTTTACTGTAGGATTGATCTTCATTTGAGGCAACGCAAATGGCGTTCTTATCAATTGTAATCCGGCTTGCTCAAAATGATTATTATATAAATGCACATCTCCAAAAGAATGAATGAAATCCCCGGGCTCAAGGTCACAAACCTGCGCAATCATCATAGTGAGCAACGCATAAGAAGCAATATTGAATGGAACTCCCAAAAAAACATCTGCACTACGCTGATATAATTGACAGCTTAATTTTCGTTGTCCTCCCCCTTCAGGGGAGTTAGAGGGGGTCGTATAAAATTGAAAAAGACAATGACAAGGCATCAACTTCATTTCTGATAATTCCGCTACATTCCATGCGCTCACAATGAGCCTGCGACTATCAGGATTTATTTTTATCTGATTTATAAGGTCTGAAATCTGATCAACAACTTTTCCGTCAGCGCCTTGCCAGCTTCGCCATTGCTTGCCATATACAGGACCAAGTTCTCCGTTTTCATCTGCCCATTCATCCCAGATTCTTACACCGTTTTCTTTTAAATATCTAATATTAGTATCACCTTTTAAAAACCAAAGCAATTCGTAAATTATGCTTTTCAGATGCAGCTTTTTTGTTGTTACCAAAGGAAATCCATCTTGCAAATTAAACCGCATCTGATAACCAAAAACACTTCGTGTTCCGGTTCCGGTTCTGTCACTTTTATCAACTCCATTCACCAAAATATGCTGTAATAAATTAAGGTATTGTTGCATGGAACGCAAGGTAAATAGTCTTACTGATGAATAATCTCTTTGATTAAATTTTGAGGAAAAATTGTTAATTCAATTTGAATTGTTTGTTTTGCCAAAAGTATTTCTCAAATTACATAAATCAATATTTATTGCAGTGACTGGCGTAAAATTCGACAACCAATTTTCTATGCTTCTTAGAAATTATTTGTTTTTTTTATATCTTTTAATAACTGTTTTCCTCTTCTCCTGCTCATCTTCCGGCTCAAAATTATTTGGTAAAAAAACGCCCCATGAGCAATACGAAAAAAAGATAAAAGATGCAGGCTTACAGGAAACTGCATTAGGTGACGCATGGTTTAAAGCCGCAGCAGTTACTCTAAGTAATCCATTGGATATTTCTTTACCTTATAGTGAAACCGGTTATTTTGCTAATGATCGGGCGAATGCTGTGGGATTGCGTTTCACGGCAAAAAGAGGACAAAAATTAAAGATCAGTCTTACAAAAAAATCACCTGAAGGTTTGGCTATGTATGTTGATCTTTGGCAACCGCCGCCAGCCGGTAAAAACAAAAATCCGAAGTTATTACTTGCAGCAGATACAGTGAATTTGGTGCTGGAATATAATGTAGATGAAGACAGTGTTTTTATTGTACGGATACAACCGGAGTTGTTGAAAGAAGGAGAATATACATTGACGATCACAGCCGGGCCTTCGCTTGCATTTCCTGTTTCCTCAAAAGTTAAAAGTAACATTGGAAGTTTCTTTGGTACAGGCAGAGATAAAGGCGAACGTAAGCATGAAGGCATAGATATTTTTGCACCAAAACATTCACCTGCCGTGGCTGCTGCCAATGGTATTGTAACACGGGTGAATGAAAATACACTCGGAGGTAAAGTTGTTTTCATGCGCCCTGAAAATGCTTCGTACAGTTTGTATTATGCCCACCTTGATTCACAAATGGTAACAGAAGGGGAAAGAGTAAATACCGGTGATGTATTGGGCTTAACCGGCAACACGGGCAATGCAAAATTTACTGCATCGCATTTGCATTTTGGAATTTATGCTAACAGCGGCGCCATTGATCCATTGTATTTTGTAAAGACTGATTATACAGTGCCTGCAAAAATTTCTGTTCTTTTAATTAACTTAAACAGATGGATGAGAACCAATAAAAAGGCAAAGTTATATTTGAATGAATCTTTCAGCAATAATAATTTTTTCTCTCTTGATGAAAACACATTAATAAGACCTGAAGCGGCAACAGGTAATTTATATCGCGTGATTTTACCTGATGGAAAAAAAGGATTTATTGCAGGTTCTTCCATAACTCCGGCAATAAAGCCATTAAAGAAATTAACTATCAGAACTTCTCAGCCACTGTTTTCATCACCCGATTCTGCAGCCTTACAAAAAAGACAATTGGCTGCCGGTGAAAAAATAAATGTTCTTGCTGCTTTTAATGATTTCTATTTTATAACTGAAAAGAATAATGAAAAGGGATGGATTTGGAAAAAGACTCTATAATGTTATTACCACTAAAACACAAAGGATTAAAGTTGCACAAAGAAAAATTTGGTGTCACTTGTTGTCTTCGTGACTTTGCGGCGATTTATGGTTTGATTGGAATACTTAATCCAGGTCTCGTTATTGCTTTATAAAACAGCCAAAACTTAAACTATCTTATCTTTGCCCTTACAAAATTTTATATGAGCCGCAATGCAAAAGTTTTAATGGCAATGAGTGGTGGCATTGATAGCACTGTTGCAGCTTTAATGCTGCACAAGCAAGGTTATGATGTGATCGGCATCACCATGAAAACGTGGGATTATGCAACAAGCGGAGGTACTTCAAAAAAAGAAACCGGCTGCTGCAATCTTGATAGTTTTAATGATGCAAGAGCCGCTGCTGTTGAACATGGATTTCCGCATTTTATTTTAGACATTAGGGAGGAGTTTGGCAATTTTGTTGTTGACAATTTTATTGAAGAATATATTGCCGGCCGTACACCAAACCCTTGTGTGATGTGCAATACACATATAAAGTGGCGGGCTTTATTAAAACGTGCCGATGCCCTGGGCTGTGATTTTATTGCGACAGGCCACTATGCACAAATTCATCAACATACAAATGGAAGATATTTTATACGAAAAGGAATTGATGAAACCAAAGACCAGAGCTATGTATTGTGGGGCTTGCAGCAAGATCTGCTGAGCAGAACATTATTGCCTTTGGGAACTTACCGTAAAAGTGAAATAAGACAAATGGCCAATGATTTCGGCTATCCGGAACTTGCAAAAAAAAGTGAGAGCTACGAAATTTGCTTTGTGCCTGACAACGATTATCGCGGCTTTCTAAAACGAAATGTTGATGGCCTTGAAGAAAGAGTTACGGGTGGTTATTTTATAGATAAATCAGGAAAAATTCTGGGCAACCATAAAGGATATCCTTTTTATACTATTGGACAGAGAAAGGGTTTAGATATTGCATTAGGCAAGCCTGCCTTTGTTACAAAAATAATTCCTGAAACAAATACAATTGTATTAGGTGAAGAAGATGATCTTAATAAAAATGAAATGATTGTTGCCGGCATTAACTGGATAAAATATGATGGCATCAGTGACGGAATGGAGGCTGTTACAAAAATCCGCTATAAAGATAAAGGCGCATTAAGCAATCTTTATAAATACCAAAATGGTGTAAATGTTCGTTTTTATGAAGATGTAAAAGGAATTGCTCCGGGGCAAAGCGCTGTTTTTTACGAAGATGATGATGTAATCGGCGGAGGTATTATTCAAACAACTCATACTATTTGAACTAATGAAAAGCTTGCCTGGTATAGCTTTAAACTTATTCAACCTGAAACCATGTTAAAATACTTATCTGCTATTATCATTTTTGCAGTTGCTCTTTCGCTCAACTCCTGTAGTAAAAAGGTTGATGATTTTAGTACGGCTTCTATAAATGATTACTATCCTTTGCAGGTAGGAAAATATATTACTTACAATTTAGATTCTACAATCTTTATAAATTTTGGGCAAAGAGAAGCTGTGGTAAGCTACCAGGTGCAGGATAGAGTTGATGCACAAATAACTGATAACAATGACAGCCCTGCATATAGAATTATCCGGTACATAAGGAAAGATGAAACGCAGGATTGGCAACCTGATAATACTTTTATGGCGGTGCCAACAAATAATTCGCTTGAGTTTGTTGAAAATAATCTTCGCTTTATAAAATTAAAACTTCCGGTGACAGAAGGCTTTTCGTGGCTTGGGAATTCATATTTATCCCCTGAACCATATCCATCTTATGAATTTGCAAGTTTCTTTATGGAGGATTGGGAATATATTTATCAGCAAGTAAACACACCCATAAATATCGGCACAATTAATTTTGATAGTACCATTACAGTGTTTGAAAGAAACGATTCAATTGGCGACCCTAAAATAGTTCAGACAGAGTATGCTGAAAAAACATATAGCATAGAAAAATATCAAAAAAATGTTGGGTTAATATATAAAGAATTTTTGCATTGGGAATACCAGGGAAATAGTAATTCCTATATAGGATTTGGAGTTAAACTTAGCATCATAGATCACAATTAGATGCCTCGGGATAATGAAAAAATCTTTTTTTCTTCTCTTATTTTTATCCGCGTTACATCTAAGTTTAAAAGCTCAATTTTCAAAATATATAATCAGGCTGAAAGATAAAACCGGAACACCTTTTTCAATTAATAATCCATCACAATTTTTATCTGCAAGATCAATAGAAAGAAGAAGAAGGCAAAACATTTTAATTGATGAAACTGACCTTCCGGTTAACCCGGCTTATATTGATAGCATTGTTTCATCCGGCACTGTTACTGTTTTAAATAAATCAAAATGGCTTAACCAGGTTTGCATACACACCACTGACAGTGCAGCTTTAGCAAAAATAAACAGCTTTCCTTTTGTAGTAAGTTCGCAGCCATTAATGAGATCGCAGTCTTTTTTACCAGCTCCTGATAAATTTCATGAGAAAATAATTACTACTGCTTTGCCGCAGGCTTTACAAACCACTTCAGATTATTATAAGTATGGCGCATCTTATCCGCAAATACATATTCATGAAGGTGAATTTTTACACAATAATGGTTTCAGAGGAGAAGGAATGATGATTGCAATTATGGATGCAGGATTTTATCATTACAAAATTATTACAGCGTTTGACAGTGTAAGAAATAATAACCAGGTTGCAGAAACATACGACTTTGTAAACAACGAAGTAAGCGTTGATGAAGATGATATACATGGCATGTTTTGTTTTTCAATAATTGCAGCAAACTGGCCTGGACAATTAGTTGGCAGTTGCCCAAAGGCAAAATATTTTCTATACAGAACCGAAGATGCTGCATCTGAATATCCTGTTGAAGAACAAAACTGGGCTGCTGCTGCAGAAAGAGCAGATAGTATTGGTGTTGATGTATTTTCAACTTCATTAGGTTACACAACATTTGATAATTCCATTTTTAATCACACTTATGCTGATATGAATGGCAATAAAACCATCATTGCAAAAGCTTGTGATTATGCAGCAAAAAAAGGTATTATCTCTGTTGTTGCAGCAGGCAATGAGGGTAATTCAACATGGCATTTTATTTCTACTCCCGCTGATGCAGATAGTGCAGTGACAGTGGGCGCTGTGAATTCATCCGGCATTGTTGCTGCTTTTAGTAGTTTCGGCCCTTCCAGTGATGGCGAAATAAAACCAACAGTGGCTTCGGTTGGCGAGGGCAGCGCTATTGCAAATACTAATAACCAGCCTGCTTTTGGTAATGGAACATCGTTTGCTACACCCAATCTTGCTGGTCTTATAACTTGTTTATGGCAGGCATTTCCTGACTTTACTAATATGGAAATAATTGAAGCTGTAAAAAAAAGCAGCAGCTTTTATACAACGCCGGATGACAGGATTGGTTATGGAATTCCAAATTTTCAGAAAGCATATGACGATCTTTTTCAGCAGAGAGCTTTAAAAAATGTAAGTACTATCTTAGGCAATGACTGGATAAAAGTTTATCCGAATCCATTTATGAAAAGTTTTAGTGTCTTATTAAACCCCATTCAAACAGCAACAGCAACTTTAAGCTTATATGATAATGCCGGAAAATTATATCAATCAAAAAAAATAAATATACAAACCGGCCAGCCTCAGCTTATTCAATTTAAAAATTTGCAACATGCAGCAAGAGGAATTTATTTAATTAAATATAGTGATGGGGTTAATAAAAAAACAATCAGGATTTTGAAATAGTTTCTAATTCAGTGTGAACAAAGCCACAAACATAGTATCAGCTTTAATTTCACAACCTTTTAATAGTTGCATCTCTATCAAGGTTAATTTTAATCTTTCTCTGACAAAATTAACTACCTCTTCATTTTCTTTTTTAAAAACAGAACAGGTTATATAAACCAGATGTCCGCCAGGTTTTAAATAAGGTGTTACATTTTGAACAATATTCTTTTGTAAATCACTGTATTTTTTTAGTTCCTTTTCATCAAAATAAAAAAGTTGTTCCGGCGTACGAGACCATGTGCCTGAGCCGGTGCATGGAACATCTGCTATAATAAAATCAAACCTTCTCGCAACCTTCTCCAAAGGATGAGGAGACGAAAGATCAGCGACAAATGATGTATAATTTTTTATTCCTGCTTTTGCAAAACGTTCTTCTAAATTCTGCAAAATAGATTTCCGCTTATCACTAACAATAAGTTTTATAGAAGGATTAATATCATAAGCCAGTATTGACTTTCCGCCACTTGCAGCGCAACAATCCCATACATCAATTTCGGATTTCTTATTTTCGATCACCAGTTTCAAATACTCGCCAACTCTTTGTGAATTATAATCCTGCACAACTGCTTGCCGGTCTAAATCAATAACAGTATCAATCTTTGAAGAGTTGGAAAAAGCAATACAATTCTTTGAAATAACCTCACACTTTATATTGTTTATCTCTAACTTTTGTAATACGGTTTTTTCGAATCCAGGTCTTATTCTTATGAATAATTTAGGTTGATGCAGAAAAGAAAAGCTGAAATTTTTAGCATCAATTCCTTTACTTAATTCATCATGAAAAGGGAAAATATCCTCTATTGAAAATTGAGATTTAAGAATAGCAATTTTTTCATTAAGAGATCTTTCTATTACATCGTTCCATTCCGGCTTATAAAATCTAAATATTTCTGAAGGTGTTTTTTCACATAGAAAAGTTCCTGATAAAATCCTTTCTTCAACAGTAACATTTGTAAAAGACTTCCCTAATCTAAAATAGTTATAACACAGGGATGTGATTGAGCGCCTGTCTTTGCTGCCATGTTTTTTATTTTGTCTGAAATATAATTTTAGATATACATTAAACGGCACGTCATGTTTATAACTCAATAATAATTTTTTAGCAACAGCAAAATGAGATGTGTGATACAATGAAATAAATTTAGCTATTAGCAAGATATTTGATTTTATGCTCCTTTAAAACCGGATTTCTACAAATGTTTTTCAGAAAAGATTTTGATTAGAAATGCCAATTACTATTATTGTGCATTTGCCATTTTAATGTAGGTTTGTAGCCATAAAAAAACAATAATGGCGATAGAAATAAAAGTGCCTTCTGTTGGTGAAAGTATAACCGAAGTTACCCTTATTAAATGGTTAAAAACTGACGGAAGCTGGGTAGACAGAGATGAAGTAATAGCAGAACTTGAAAGTGAAAAAGCTACTTTTGAAATAAATGCACAACAGGCAGGAATTTTAAAAACGATTGCAAAAGAAGGTGATACCTTAAAAATTGGTGATGTAGCATGCACGATAGATGATACAGCAAAAAAGCCTGAAAGTGCTTCCAGCCCTGAGCCCGAGGCAAAACCTGAAATTAAGGCTGAAGAAAAAAAGGAAGAGCCAAAAAAAGCTGAGCCAGTTGTAACTGCAGTTGAGGAACCAAAAAAAGAAACTGTTCAGTCTTCTTCTGACATAAAAACTACACCTGTAGCTGCAGCTATTTTAGCGGATAAAAAAGTGGATGTAAAAAAAGTAACTCCAACAGGTTCTAACGGAAGAATTTTAAAAAATGATGTGTTGGAAGCGCTGTCAAATCCCGGCAGAGTGATTGGCAAAGAAATGTTTAGCAGGGATGATAAACCGGAGAAAATGAGCAACCTGCGGAAGACGATCAGCCGCAGATTAGTAGAAGCAAAAAACACAACAGCAATGCTCACCACTTTTAATGAAGTGGATATGAGCGCTATTATGGATCTGCGAACTAAGTATAAAGAAATATTTAAAACAAAGCATGGAGTTGGCCTCGGATTTATGAGTTTTTTTACTAAGGCAGTTTGCTTTGCTTTGCAGGAATGGCCTGCAGTTAATGCAATGATTGACGGAGAAAATATTGTTTACCATAATTACTGTGACATTTCCATTGCAGTGTCTGCGCCAAAAGGTTTGGTAGTACCCGTGATAAGAAATGCAGAAAGCCTTAGTATGGCTGAGATTGAAAAGAAAGTAGTAGAACTGGCCACCAAAGCAAAAGAAAATAAACTTACCATTGAAGAAATGACAGGCGGAACTTTCACCATAACAAATGGCGGTGTGTTTGGTTCTTTAATGAGCACACCTATTATAAATATTCCACAATCTGCAATTTTGGGAATGCATAAGATACAGGAAAGGCCGGTGGTAGTTAATGGCCAGATAGTAATTAAGTCAATGATGTATTTGGCTGTAAGCTACGACCACCGTATAATTGATGGCAGAGAATCAGTAAGCTTTTTGGTGAGAGTAAAAGAAATGCTGGAAAAACCAGAACAATTATTATTCGGGAAAGATCCGGTTAAAGCGTTGCTGGAATTATAATTCCATTTATACCTTAAACGCAGTTTCAATTAATTCAGCCTGCTCTGCTGCATGTACTTTTGAGTAACCGGTTGCTGTAGAAGCGCTTGCCTGCCTGCTCACAACTCCATAATTAATTGTTTTTAAATTCATTTGCAAAAATGATGCGGCGCCCATATTTAAGGGTTCTTCCTGCACCCAAAACCAAACGGCTTTATTATATTTTTTGTACAAAACTTCTATTTGTTTTGTGGGCAACGGATAAATTTGTTCTAACCTTATAATGGCAACCTCCTGCTTATTTTCTTTCTGTTGTTTTTCAGCAAGATCAAAATAAACTTTTCCACTGCAGAATAAAACTTTCTTAACAGCAGCAGCGTCTTTTATAAAACCATCATCAATGAGTTCTTTAAATCCGCCTGTACAAAAATCATCTATCAAACTATAGCTGCCCGGATGGCGAAGATTCGCTTTAGGCGAAAAATTAATCAAAGGTTTTCTGAAAGGCCATGCAAGCTGCCTTCTCATGCAATGAAAAAAGTTTGCAGCAGTAGTTATATTAGTAACCACAATATTTAGCTCGGCACACATTTGTAAAAACCTTTCCATCCTTCCACTGCTATGTTCCGGCCCCTGACCTTCATAGCCATGTGGCAACAAAACCACTACGCCATTCATGCGTTGCCACTTCTGTTCGCCTGCTGTAATAAACTGGTCTATCATGGTCTCGGCACAATTTGCAAAGTCGCCGAATTGTGCTTCCCATATTACTAACGCGTTAGGATTAGCCATGGCATATCCATATTCAAAACCCAAAACACCATACTCACTTAGCAAAGAATTATAAATTCTAAACTTACCCTGTGCATCTGAAACATTGCTAAGGCGATTATAAAATTTATCATTTACTTCATCCCGCAAAACTGCATGCCGGTGGCTGAATGTTCCTCTTTGTACATCCTGCCCGCTCATGCGTACATCTTTGCCTTCAGCTACTATACTCGCATATGCTAACAGTTCTCCACTGGCCCAATCGAACTTTTTTTCATCATTAAATAATTTTACTTTATCCTGTAAAATCTTCTCTACTTTTTTTAATGGCTTAAATGTATCCGGCCATGTCATGATAGCATTAAAAAGTTTTTCTAACTCACCTTTATCAATTGCTGTTATGGGTGAACTTTCAAAATCTTCGGGCTTTGCCTTGCGTAAGCTTTGCCACCATAATTCAGGCGTCTGGTAAGTATAAGGCAGTGGATGTTGCTTGATCTCATCTAAGCGTGCCTGCAGATCTGTCCAAAATTTCTTCTCCATTTCTTTTGCAAGTTCTGCGGCCTCCTGGTCGCCATTTTGAATGAGCCAGTGAGTATATACTTCCCTTGGGTTTTGATGTTTATCAATTAAAGCATATAAACCGGGTTGTGTAAATTTAGGATCATCACCTTCATTATGACCATGACGGCGATAGCAAACCATATCTATAAAAATATCGCTGTTAAATTTTTGCCTGTACAGCATAGCAATTTGCGAAGCCTTTACCACTGCTTCTGCATCATCACCGTTTACATGAAACACAGGCGCTTTAATCGTTGCAGCTATTGAAGTGCAGTAATCCGAGCTTCTTGCATCATCAAAATCTGTAGTAAAACCGATCTGGTTATTAATAACAAAATGTATAGTTCCGCCTGTAGAAAAACCTTTTAAAGCACTCATTTGTAAAACTTCATATATAATTCCCTGGCCTGCTACCGATGAATCGCCATGTATTAATATGGGAAGAATTTTATCATACTGACTATCATACACTACATCCGCCTTGCTTCTTGCAAAGCCCACCACCACCGGATCTACGGCTTCAAGGTGAGATGGATTGGGACATAATTTCAATCGTAATTTTTTGCCGGTTGCTGTTTCTACGTCGCTGCTAAAGCCAAGATGGTACTTTACATCGCCTGTTCCCATAGTGGTATCCGGGGCTGCAGTTCCCTCAAATTCCGTAAATATTTGCTCGTATGTTTTACCAAGAATATTTGCCAGGATATTGAGCCTTCCTCTATGTGCCATACCTAATACCACTTCCTCTACTTCATTATTTCCGGCGGTAGTTAATATTGCATCTAATGCGGCAATGGTTGTTTCGCCGCCTTCTAATGAAAATCTTTTTTGACCTATGTATTTTGTATGTAAGAATTTTTCAAACATTACACCTTCATTAAGCTTCTGCAAAATCCTCTTTTTCTGCTCTAATGGAACCGGCTGCAACATCGTATTTTCCACTGCATTGCCAACCCATTCTATTCTTTCAATATCATTCATGCTGCTAAACTCTACGCCAAGTGAACCAGTGTAGCATTTCTTTAAATGATCAACAATTTTTTGAAGACTTGTTCTGCCAAGGCCAACAAATTTACCAGCATAAAACTCTTTTGAAAGATCAGCTTCATCCAAGCCAAAATAATTTAAGTCAAGATTCGCATGCCTGTTTTTTCTTTCCCTGATAGGATTGGTTTTAGCGATCAGATGTCCTTTTTTGCGATATGCTTTTATCAATTGCAACACAGCAAATTCCTTATCTAATTCTTTCACATCAAGGCCGGTTTCCCTGGCCACAGTTCCATTAGAATGTCCGTTCGGGGAAGAAAGAGCGAAATCAAAACCTTCGAAAAATCTGCGTAAATCGTGATCTACGCTTTCAGGATCCTTAGTAAATTCCTCATACAAATTTTCTATGTATGACGGATGGGAGCTGGTGATGTAAGAGAAATCTTTCATATTATTAAGATAACGTACTTAAGCAAGCCTTGGAGATGTAATACAAATATCGCAAGTTTACGGCTAACCGATTTTGAAATTGCTAAGTTATCAAACTCTATAGTATTTATATTTATAAAAACAATTTTTTCTTAACAAATTTTCAATTAAGAAACTTATCTTTGCAACCCAAAAATTAATTAATGGCTAATCATTCAGCAACAAAAAAAGATGTACGTCAAAGCAGCAAACGTAATGAACGTAATCGTTATTATGGCAAAACAACACGAAATGCTATCCGTGATTTAAAAGTGATTGAAACTAAAGAAGGTGCTGCTGAAAAGTTACCTGGTGTTGCATCAATGATTGATAAATTAGCTAAACGTGGTATTATTCATAAGAACAAAGCTGCCAATTTAAAAAGTAAGCTTAGCCGGGGTGTTAGTGCGTTGGAAAAATAATTTGTTGCTTTAAGCAGCCGGTAAATGTTTTCTTAATTTTGAGATTCTCTTGCTTAGTTAGTTTCAATTTTTAAAGCTATTTGTTTTTCAAATTTAAGACTTACCTTCGCCCTCCAATTTAAAAAAATAATAAATAAGGAATGCAGAATTACGAATTGATGGTGATTTTTACACCTGTTCTTTCAGAAGAAGAATATAAAAATGCTCAAAAGAAATACGCTTTACTTGTCACCGAAAATGGCGGTGAAGTTGTACATGAAAATCCATGGGGTTTAAAATCATTAGCTTATCCCATTCAGAAAAAAACTACAGGTTTATATTGGGTAATGGAATATAAAGCGTCAACCGTTTTTAATGAGAAGCTTAAAGTACAGCTTTTGCGTGACGAATCAGTAATTCGTCATATGTTTACTTCACTTGATAAATACGCCGTCGAGTATAATAAAAAAAGAAGTGGTGTATCAAACGAAACTGAAAAAGCGGGATCATAATATATGGCAAAGGCAAATGAGATAAAATATCTTACAGCGGTAAAAGCTGAAAAGCGGCCCAAAAAATACTGCCGTTTTAAAAAATTAGGCATTCGTTATATTGATTATAAAGATGCAGATTTTTTGAAGAAATTTTTAAATGAACAAGGTAAATTATTACCTCGCCGCTTAACGGGCAATTCTTTAAAATATCAAAGAAAAGTAAGCGACGCCGTAAAAAAAGCCCGTCAAATGGCAATTCTGCCGTATGTGACTGATCTCTTAAAGTAGTGAAGAAAAAGTTGTTTTAAATTTATTTTATGCAGGTAATATTAATACAGGATGTAAATAATTTAGGAGGCGCTAACGAACTCGTGATTGTGAAAAACGGCTATGCACGTAATTATTTAATCCCGGGCAAATTTGCTGTGGAAGCTAATTCTTCTGCTTTAAAACAACTGGAAGAACGAAGAAAACAATTGACAAAAAAAGAAGATAAGTTACTGGCTGAACTAAACAATGTAATCAGTGTTTTGCAAAGTTCTCCTTTAAAAGTAGGCGCTAAAACAGGTACCAGCGGAAAGATTTTCGGGAGCGTTACTTCAGTTCAGATTGCCCGGGCTATAAAGGAACAAAAAGGTTATGAGATTGATCGCCGCCGCATTCATATTAATGACGATGTAAAAGAACTTGGAAATTATACTGCAAAAATTGACTTTGGAAAAGGCCAGGAAATTAATATTGAATTTGAAGTGACCGCAGATTAATAAATTTAAACCTTACATATTTTTTCTGTTAAAGACCTGCTTATCAGCAGGTTTTTTGTTTCTTCTAAATTGAATATTTTTTTTATCAAGCACGGCAAATAGCAAAAAAAAAATGCAGGAAAAATTTTTATAAAAAAAATAAGGTTTACTATGTATTTTAAAAGAAAGTATTATCTTTAACTTTGCTTAAATGGTTTTAGAGCGTTTCTTTTTTGGCTGATGTTCCTTTCTAAGTTTCTTCAGTTCATTGTAGCACCTAAGTCATTCTAAGTTTTTATTTAATTATTAAAAAAGTTTTACAATGAACATTTACGTAGGTAATCTAAGTTGGTCAATGACTGATGATGATCTCAGCAACTTATTCAGTCAGTATGGTACTGTTACAAGTGCAAAAATTCTTAAAGAAAAAAACACAGGCCGTTCCAAAGGTTTCGGTTTTGTTGAAATGGAAGACGATGAAGCAGCTAAAACTGCTATTGCTACATTAAACGAAAGCGAAGTACAAGGTCGCAAATTGATTGTCAACGAATCTCAACCTCGTCCTGAAGGCGGTGGCGGCGGATATAAAAAGAGCGGTGGTGGTGGCTACGGCGGTGGTGGTGGAAGAAGCAGTGGCGGCGGATATGGAAGCGGCGGCGGCGGAAGAAGCAGTGGCGGCGGATATGGAAGCGGTGGCGGTGGTGGCTACAAGAAAAGTGGTGGCAGTGGCGGATACGGCGGCGGCGGCAGAAGTGGTGGCGGCGGTGGGTATAACAAAGATTATTGATCCCTTAAATAAGCAAGATTTTTTAAATCCTTTTCATAAGCATGAAAAGGATTTTTTTTTGGGCTGAGTGTAAATCTTATTGCATTGTAATGTTATGAATTTTACAGGAAACACTTTCTATTTTTTTTAACCTACAATTTTTTACTTTTAAACTTAATGAATTTAGGTATGAAAAAATCAATGTTTGCTCTTCTTATATTGTGTAGCCTTAATGTAATAGCCCAGTCACACGATGACTTTACGGATACCAGGAGAAAAACTGAATCATTTGCGAAAGTGCCGAAGGGTATCATACGATCTGACCTTGCAGTGTTTACCCTTTCAGGTGTTGATGAGAGTATAAATAAGGAAGAAATTAAAAAAATTCCTTTTACTTCTTCTGACGAAAACTCTATGACGTTTAGCGACGACAATATTAAAGCAACTGTAACCACTGCTACCTTTGATCCGTCAAAACATAAATTAGATTTTGATGAAAAGACGCTTATAAAAATTGACCGCAAAACCTATTATGGTAATTATGGCAAGGTTCCTCAAACTTATATAAGCAAAATAGTGCTTACTATTAATAACGATACTGTGTCCATTCCTCTTCAGGCCTGGTCTGATTTGTATAATGTTAACTTCATGTATAATGATAAAGGTACCCGGCGTTCTTTAAATGGAATTTATAGTTCTAAAGATGGCCACCGGGTTTATTTATATCTTTTTAATAAAGATAATACCGGCAGTTATGAAGTCACCTGGATAATTCAGGATAAAAAATATTTGCGGCGGGTTTTAGATTATGGATTTATGTAAATGAAACCCGGTTTAATCTTTTACCAGTTTATGTTTTTAATTACTAAATAATTATTGTGATTGAAACATTAGAGATAAAAATAATTAGTGCAATACTTCCCCCTAAAAGCCAAAAGCTCTTTCATATTTTTATAATACAGTTATTATTTTGCGGAATGCTTTAGGAAAAAGAATACCATAGATGTTTCTGAAATATATTGCGAACACAAAACCGATGAAAGAAAACGCTAAAACAATTACTCAAAATAATCGTTTAAAAATAGATAAAGACCAAATTGTAAATTTATTATCTAAAACCTATGAGCATGAAGTCCCTATCTGAAACATGGTTCACTGAAGGATATATTGATTTTGAACTAAAGAAATATACGCTGCTTGCTTATCTGCAGCATGTAAATACTTTCTTCAATCAAAATATGCTTTACCCGCAGCTTGCTGATATCATTTTTCATTATAATAATATTATGGCATTCAGGGAGAACAGAAAATTTTTAGAGGAGCAATTTCCAAAACAGCTTACTGAAATAAATATTCAAAAACTTCAGTTGGTGTATGAGAGAATGATTGAAGATGATGAGCTGATGCAGGAGCTCGAAGAGATCATAAATTTCTCTGCAAAAAGAATAAAGACAACTATACAAAACGGTACTGAAATATATGAACGCGTAGAAGCCACAATGTCGATAGAGCCTGTAGGCCTTATTCCGCTTGATACTACAGAAGGTTACCTTCTGCTATGCGATGGCCGCTTTAATACTACCATGGCTTACCAATATCAACTCACTATTTATGAAAAGCATGATGAAAAATACCGTGGCATACGAACCAGCTTTATACATCAATGGATTCGCTCAATAAGTAATTCGCCTGAAAACATAAAAGCTGAGCTGATAAGAAATCGCCGCCAGTTGCCAAACCCTGCGGTGTATAATATTGAAACTTCATTAGCTTACCCGTTGGAAGAAACGCTGCTTCCCATTGCAAAGAGAAGCTTTGTTAAATATATTGCAGGTAATGTGTGATTGGTTGTGCAAGGGATTATTTAAAATCTTCTGCACATAAAAATTATAATCTTCTCTCCGGGAAATTCGCCTTT
>CAXSDW010000038.1:0-31176 GCA_964236235.1 uncultured Chitinophagaceae bacterium | reverse complement strand
AAGATGAAATAAACTTAAATTGCTAATTGATAGTCGTTAACCAATTATTACTTTTCAGTTTTAAACTAAACAATCATGAAATTACTTCTTCTCGCTTTAAGCACTTTTGGAATAATGCATGCGAACAATTCCTTCGCTTTTGCAATTAGCAAGCCTCCTATTGCTGAGATGCCAACTTATATAGGCACTAACATTAAGGCAAGTGAATTTGTCCGGCTTTCTGCGAATGATTTCAGTCGTCTTTCAGGTAAAAAATTGAGCTTGTGGAACAGGTTGTCTTTTTCAGTTTTAAAAATGAGGATAAAGCACGACCTTAAAAGTAATCCAAACCTTAACATGAGTGACTATTATTCTAAAAAAGCCAAAGGTCGTGTAAGTGTATGGTGGTTTGTGGGGATCGGCGTTCTCTTGCTTTTAGTTATCTTTCTCATCGGCGGTGCCGGCACTGTTCATCCTTAAAATATTTTTAATCCCCACTCCGGGCGCAGGGTACTATCATCAAAACCAAGTAAATATTTTATAACTCTTTAATAACTTTACAAAGCCTGGAGGAGTCATACTGCAACATGTAGACGGTTGATTATTTTATTTTACCTCAAGCTTTACACTTGCACTTGTTTCATTAAAAAACAGATTTAAGGATGCAGGCTTTGTTCCGGGCGGCAATTTAAATTTATTATCGGTTGAACTCTTTGTAGACTCAGGATCTGCGGAAACAGAATTGTAATTATCGTGTGTTATTTTAGTTCCGTTATCAAGTAAAAGCCTAAAATCGTTGGGATTGATAAAAACATTGCTTCCTCCAATTTTATTATTATTAGTTACTTCAATATCATAACTTAACTCGGTACCGGTATTTTCTCCCTCAGGATTAGTAAGCTGAACCTCTTTTAAGTTTTCTAATTTTATTAATACTTCCTTATTTTTCCCGAGTGTTACACTATCGGGCATAGCGGTAACGGTATTTGCTTTAGTTTCAGAATCCTTATTCGCAGAAGGCTTTGATTCGCTGCCATCAACCGTGGTAGTTTGGATAGATTCATCTGTTTTTGTTTTTGCTCCCTTACAGGAATAAAGAAAAAAGCTTACTAAAAATACAATTTGGATCAGGTTTTTATTCATTTGCTAGTTTATATATATGTTCAAAAAGAAGCAAATCTAATGGTTTTAATTTTATTGTTGTGGTTGGTTTTGTTGCCTGAAAATCACGTTAGGCGCAAGTATTCAATTATTAGCAGCAAGCGGCCGCTTTTAAAGCATTTCCAAAATATTGGCGCAAGGCATCCGCTTGTGTCAGTAATTTTCTCAACCTCAATTTAGATGAATTATGAGATAATAAACCATTACGAATCTTAAATTTCTAAAAATGAAAAACGATATTTATAACTATACTATCACTATTGTTTTTCAAGTTTGCCTGTTCGCCTAACAAATAAAAATACTTATAGGGTCGCAGTGGCAACATCTGAGTGCCTAAAATTATCTTTTGAGTCAGTACCTTTTTTTGCTGCAAAAGCTGAAACAACTGCACCCAGCAAAAGACTAACAAAGGTTAAAAGAGCTGCCATAGAAGCCGCATGCGCTGCTTTGTCGGCCACATCCCTGGCTTTAGCTTCTGCTTCTTGTTTAGTTTGTTGCCATTTAGCAGCTGTTTGCTTATAAGTTGCAATCCAATTATCGGCTATCTGGTTAGCCTCATCACGGCTTTTACCTGTTCTGGCAACAATTACATTAACCATTGCATCTTTATCTACCTGGGATACTACGCCGTTTCCCTGGCTCTTTAAGTTGTCAAATAAACTATTTAGATCATCATCTGAGTCCTGGGGATTTGCACCCATGTTTTCAGCAGTATTGGATACATCTTTACCCGCTGCATCTGCTTTTTTTGATAAAGCTGCGGGTTGTAATCCCGGCTTCCCTGTTTGCCTCAATAATGATTTTGCCTGCGACTTTAAGTTATCAATATTAATCCCATTATTTTTTAGTTCATCACCAACTGCAGGAGCAGCGGCTTCAATGCCTTTGCCTGCAATGCTACCGGCAGCACCTAATGTATTGCCAACCAAACGGCCAGCGCCTCCCAGGATGCTACCTATTGTAGAAGTTAAAAAATAAAGAGTGGCAAGTGTAATTAAGCTCCATGTAAGCAATCCATGGATCATTCCATCAAAGGGCCTTCTTGTTTGTGCCAGTCTTCCGGCAATCCATCCTCCGGCAAATAGGGATATCAGGCTCGATAATATATACCATATAGCGGAACCCGTACCTAATCCGCTCACAGGGTTAGCTTCGGTTTTAGGATCTATCGTACTTAGGCCAATACCTATGCCCAGTAAGCTTAATGTTATTTGCACTACAACTGCAATTACAACACCTGCAAATACAGAACTCCAGGAAATGCGCTTAATATAATCTGCAATTCCGGTACTATGTTGTTGCGATCTATACTGATTACGACGAACTATTTCATCATCATCGTTTTGTAAATTAACCTGATCCATAATTATATTTTTTATTGTGTTATACCTGCCGATTTTAGCATGGCATGGGCTCAAACAATATATATGCCATTTGTTTGCAGTTTGAAGTTTTTGCCAGGTATAAAGGAGATATACATTTAATAAACCCCTTATACTTTGCGGATACATTTTATTATTGTATATCTCAAAAAGAGATTATTCTACACCTTAAACAAGAGTGGTGCAAAAATTCATCAAATACTGTGATTTAATTTTTGGCTATGGACGTGAAATTTGTCCATCCCATGCTGGTTTGCCTGGCTTAGCAGCTTCAATTATCTTTTGTTTCTTGACAAACATTTATTACATGCTTTGTATTTTTATACAAATAAATGTATGAACGTAAAGATTGAAGAAAGCTGGAAAGAAATTTTATCAGCTGAATTTACCAAACCCTATTTTCAACAGGTAATTACCTTTATAAAGGCCGAGAAGGCGCTTGGTAAAATAATATATCCACCAGGCCAATTAATATTTAACGCCTTTTATAAAACACCATTTGATAAAGTAAAAGTTGTTATCCTCGGGCAGGATCCTTATCATAATAAAGGTCAGGCGCATGGATTAAGTTTTTCTGTTCCCGTGGGAATTACCAAGCCACCTTCTCTTGTAAATATTTTTAAAGAATTACAAAGTGACCTTGGCCTTGCTGCACCTAAAGATGGCGATCTTGAAAAATGGGCTGAGCAGGGTGTTTTTTTACTAAATGCTTCATTAACGGTAAGAGCCAATGAGCCCGGAAGCCATAGTAAAATTGGCTGGATCACTTTTACTGATGAAGTAATAAAAAAGCTCTCTGAAGAAAAAACCGGAATTATATTTTTATTGTGGGGAAAGTTTGCACAAGACAAACAAATTTTAATAGATGAAACTAAACACAGTGTTTTAAAAGCTGCACATCCTTCTCCCTTCGCAGCTGACAAAGGTTTTTTTGGATGCAAACACTTTTCAAAAACCAATGAGCTTTTAATGAAGCAAGGTAAAGAACCTATAGACTGGAAATTATAAATGCCTTAGAAAACATAATTACATGAAGTTTTTAAAATCAATACTGGCAAGGGTCTTTGCATTATGGTCGTTGCTAATTTTTTTAATAACCATGCTTATTATGGCACTTATAGTGTGGATAATAAAATTTATAAAAGAACCCAAACGTGTAGAAGTATTCCGAAGAATATCTATAGTATGGATCAATACTTATTTTGCATTAACGGGTTGCAGCTTAAAAAAAACTGGCAGCGAAAACTTTAAAAAGGGTGAAAATTATATTGTGGTGTGCAACCATAATTCTTTTTTAGATATTTTGATAATAACTCCAAATATTCCCGGCGCAAATAAAACCATTGCAAAGGCCGGGCTCGCAAGGATACCTTTGTTTGGATTAATATATAAAGTAGGTTCTGTACTTGTTGACAGGAAAGATAAAAATAGCCGCAGGCAAAGCTTTTCAAAAATGAAAGAAGTTCTTGCTGCAGGCATGCACATGTGCATATATCCTGAGGGAACAAGAAATAAAACCAATGCACCTTTAAAAGAATTTCATGATGGCGCATTCAAACTGGCTTTAGATACAAAGAAAGCAATAATGCCTGCCGTTCTTTTTAATACAAAAAAAGCATTACCGCCTGATAAGGTATTTTATTTTTGGCCAACGAAAATGGAATTGCATTTCTTGCCACCTGTGTCTGCAACCAGTACAGATAATGTTGATAGTTTAAAACAAAAAGTATTTAACCTAATGGCGGATCATTATATAAAAAATGCATAGCATTTATTCGCTTGTGTATCTTGTACGGTTAATTCTAAGATCGCGTAATAAGCCGGATTTAGGACTAATATTTATTGTGAAAAACCTGTTTAAGCCGACCGGCGCTATATTTATAGACATTTGCCAGCAGTGCATTTCACGTGATATCGACATCATTACATAACCTAATTGCTTTAGGCTGATATTATAAGAACCGTTTAAACCCATCTGCCACTTTTTGGTTAAATTAAGTGTTCCTCCCAAATTTAAATTTTGAGAAAAAGTTGTTGTAAAACCTGTATGATCCGGCTTGAAATTTTTATTGAATGTAAGAGCGTATGAAAAATTAACTGACCACGGAATATTAAAATCTGCAAAGTCACCGGGATTATTTCTTACATAAGCAAGCTCACTTTGATACTCATCATCCGTATAGCCGTTTCTTTCAGGATCGTTTGATGGCCCGGGTTTTACCTGCGCTCCTTTGTTTTTATCACCTCCCTGCAACTGGCTGGAAACTGAAAGACTGCCATTAAGCAACCTGCCCAATGAAAAAGGCTTTCTCTTCCATAATAACGTTTTTAAACGCTGTCCTGTTTTTGGATTTGCATCATAAGGATCTAAAAGAGCGCCGCCTGTAATATTTATTTTATCAAACAAATTAGTTCTGTACGATAAATTGAAATCAGTAAATCGAAAAGAATCTAATAAAAAATTATAGCTTCCATTCAAACTTAATCCATCAATGAGTGTAACTTTTTTAAGTGCGTTTTCTCCTGTATCTTTTTTATTGCGCACCTTCATTTGTATATTATTATCAATGCCAAAAGATAAACCTGCAAACTTACCCTGGCCATAAGGAATAAATACATTTCCCTGGAAAACGGAAGCCTGCTGATAATTAAAAAATGTATCTACCTGTGTATTGTAATAATATTTTTTGTTGAGATCTGGCTTGTAGTTAAAGGCAATACTGGGGCGAACTTCATGGCGTATTGCCTGTATTTTTGCATTCTTATTTTTGGCAGCTATTAAGCCAAATATGCGTGTTGATATTGACAATCCAAAGTTCATGTCTCTTGCTGTATAAAATCCTTTTGTGACAGTAGTATCAAGCTTTTTATTTTGACTGTCCCAGTTTCTATAAAGCTTTCGCTGGTACCATGTTTCATCATAGCTCACAGAAGGCGCAATCTGGAAAGCACCTAATTGCGGCAATGATAAAGTTATGGGAACCGAATGATGAGCTCCCCATTGAAGCGTATCTGCTATATGTTTGAAAATATTTCCTGCAGTATCATAAAAAGAGAAAAGACTTTTTGCATTCCCGGTATAACCTACACCAATGTTCTGGTACCATTTTGGCGTTCCGGCAAAGTCTTTCGTTCTAAACGGATACAGCGTTTGTACATTAAATGCCACATCAGGTAAATTTACATTAATGAGTTTCTGTAAAGTATTTTGATTATGATTTGCACTCACGGTAAGATTGAAAGGTTTGTCTTTCCATGTTTTTGAATATACTATTGAAGAAGAAAGCTGGTTATTAAAATTTCGTATAGGATCGTTTGGTATATGAGCGTTATAACCACTGCTGCCGGCGTTTACACTTGCGCTGAAATTAACGCCGGGCCTTGCTCTTGTGTCAGATGTATGGTTCCATGTTAAAAAGTAACTTCGTTGTTTTAGATAATCAGGATCTCCTTTAAAACCGGTCTTAAAGTTTTGAATATCGAAAGATAAGCTTCCGCCGTAATGGTACAATTTTTTATACCGCGGATTTATGTTCATCGTCCAGCCGCCATAAGAATATAAATTTCCCCGCAACACAACATCCCAATAATCACTGAGCACTTTGTAATAGCCTAATCCTTCAAGGCCCAAACCTTTTTGTTCATTTGAAGTAAACTGCGGCGGCAAAAAACCTGAATGCCTTCCCTGGCTTAAAGGAAATATTCCAAAGGGCAAATAAATCGGGATAGGAACACCTTCAAACTCCGGATGAACAGGACCGGTGATGGCTACTTTCTGATTGATAAATTTAATCCGGTTACTGATAAAAGCAAAATGCGGCGTATCTAAATTGCATGTGGTAAAGCGGGCACGTTTTACATAAAAAACACTGTTATTAATTTTTTTTATGGTTTCTCCGTACACATATATTTCGCCCTGTTGTGTGTACGTGCTTTTAGTAATTCCTTTTCCTGATTTAAGATTGAATTTTAATGAATCGCTTTGCGATGTAAACTCTCCCTGCTTAAATGTTGGCATTGATATTACTTTGCCGGTGCTGTCTCTTTTTATTGACGCCGTTAAATTCCCGGTTTGCTGATCAAGTTGAATGATAGGCGCAGTAAGGTTATTATCTTTATACAGCGTTTTTGTTTGCTTGCCATATAAGGTGATTTTTTTAGAAGGAACATCTAAAACCATTGAGTCTTCTGCATCATAAGTGATGGGCGCATCCAAAGTATCTTTTGATGATTTAAAATTTATTGTGTCAGACGTACTAAGTATTGAAGTATCAGCGTTGTTTAAAGTATCGCTGTTAACATTTAAAGAATCAATGTTAGTTCTTTTTATTTTTGGCGGAATAGTATCATTGCTTTTTGAAAGTGTATTTGCTTTTTTTGGAAGAAGTAATGTGTCTTTATTTGACTGTTTAAATGCTGAAACAGGCTTTTTATTTTTAAGAGGTTTGGTTGTGTCTGTCGGGCAAGTTAAAGGATTGTGAAAAACATTGAAGCGGAAACTTTTATCCCTGCTTTGAACCGTTAAAATAAGAGACGATGCCGCTAAAAGCCATGCTAATATATATTTTGCCCTAACTTTGTTTGCGTGGTTCATAGCAGTGTAAACAAAAATAGTTATTATAGCTATAACAATATGTGAAGATTAACCTGAGTTTATCGTTACTTTAAAATGGTAATTATTAAAATGCTGCATATTAAATATTCAATTAAAATCATATTCTTTTTATTTTTTTCTTACCTGTTTCTTTCAAACAAAACATACAGCCAGCAGGCAAAAAAAATCAGGACAATTATTGTTGATGCAGGCCATGGTGGCGCAGATGCAGGCGCACGTGGCGAGTATGAAGGTTCACTTCGTTCGCAGGAAAAAAATATAACACTTGCTATTGCAACCAAATTAGTAGCAGTATTAAAAGAACAAATGCCGGGTACAAATATCATTCCCACAAGAACAACAGATATAACACAACCTGTAAAGGAAAAAGCAAAATTTGCAAATGATAATCACGGGGATTTATTTGTATGTATTCATGCAGATGCGGTTGCACTAAAAACGGGCTCACGAATTATTGGGTATCGCAACGAAACATATACTACAACAAAATGGGTTGGCAAAGGCAAAAAGAAAAAGAAAATTGTAACACCGCATACAAGGGAAGTTGCTATAAGAGAATATTTTAAAATACCTACAAGCCGCAAAGGCACAAGTACATTAATATTTACCGCACAAAGAACGAATGAAAAAATAAAGGCTCTTCAAAGCAGTGATTTAGGTTTTGAGACAGAACAAAATGATAGTTCTTTAGAGATTAATTATGACAGTCCTGAATGGAAAGCCAATGCATTATTATATACCCAAAATTATTTTAGAAAAAGCTATAAACTTGCCTCTGCTATTCAACAGGAAATTGCTGATATGGGCAGAGAAGATTTAGGTGTATGGCAGCGCCAGAAAGGGATCTGGGTATTGCAGGCCACACAAATGCCTGCAGTATTAATTGAAACAGGCTTTATCGCCAACTATGATGATGAACGATATTTAAACAGTGAAAAAGGTCAGCAGGAAATTGCAGAAGCAATTGCCCGGGCTTTAAAAAAATACAAGGATCAGGTTGAAAATCCAAAGCCTGCTTCAGTAATTCCGGAAATAAGTACTACAGAGACCAATAAATAAATTAATACAAAAACCGGCGTAGTTATATTGTTATTTCCAGATCATTAGAACTAAAGGTTGCTTTTTTAATCAATTTTGATACTGTACTTTCGCAAATCTATGATCCTGTTTAAACCAACAAAATAAAGATAATTTCAACAAATGAAAATCAACAATGAAACTAAAATCGGCATCCTTGCAGTAGCAGGTGTAGCTATTCTTATATTTGGTTATAATTTTCTAAAAGGTAAAAATCTTTTTAAAAAACCAAACTATGTATATGCTGTTTATGAAGATATACAAGGTCTTACAAAATCAAACCCGGTTGTAATAAATGGCTTGCAGGTAGGGAATATAGCGGGCCTTAACGGAGGTAAAGATTTAAAAAGAATCATTGTAAGTGTAAGTCTTACACAGGATGTTAACATACCTAAAAATTCATTGGCCGTTATTAATCCGAATTTATTGGGCAGCACATCACTTGAAATAAAATTAGGTAATTCAAACGTATATATTAAGCCCGGCGATACGCTGCTTACAACATTGAGTGGCGGCGCATTTGATGAAGCGCTTCAAATGATTAACCCTGTTTTATACGAGGTTAGAAATGCTACCAAATCGCTTGATTCTGTTTTACGTATTGTAGGCAGTGTGTTTGATGCTTCTACCAAAAGTAATATAAAAGGCGTTCTTCAAAATCTCAATGCAACTACGGCGTCATTTGCTTATTCAGCAGTTTCTTTGCAAAGCCTTTTAAATCCTAAAACCGGCGCTCTTGCCAATTCTTTAGATAATGTAAATGCGTTCACCAATAATCTTGCTGCAAACAAAGATAAAATTAACAGCATAATGGCGAGCGCTGATAAGGCTTCTGCAAACTTTGCCAATCTGGATTTTCAAAAAACACTTACTAAACTAGATAGTGCAGTAAACGATTTTAAAGCCGGCATTCAAAAAATAAACAGTAAAGATGGCTCTTTAGGTCTCTTGCTTAATGATACTAAAATGTATGATAACCTTTCTTCTACTTCCAATAAAATAAATATTTTGTTAGATGATATCCGTGTTCATCCAAAAAGATATGTGAACATCTCTGTGTTTGGCAAAAAAGATAAAGGAGGATATATCACAGCTCCGCTTATTGATGACACTTTGAAGATTGCTTCTCATGCGGACTCAGTAAAACTCCGGTAAACACTTTAATGATTAAGGCTACTTACTTTTTTTTTACCTGCTTTTTATTTTTAAACAATTTATGCTTCGCCCAAACATCGCCAGCTGCCAAGGACACTTTAAGGGTAATTGAAATAATAAGTGGAAACAGCCTTAGAGAAAAATCTCTTGACTCAATAAATAAAATTCAAACTATAGCCGGCAATGTGCTGCTGCGTGAAGGCTTTACTAAATTCAGTTGTGACAGCGCTATCATCAATCAAAAAGAAAATACGATTGAAGCTTTCGGAAATGTACACATAAACGATGCTGATACACTTCATACTTATGCGCAATATTTAAAATATTATGGCAACACAAGAATGGCTTTTTTAAAAAGAAATGTAAAGCTTAATGATACAAAGGGAACATTACAATCGCAGGATCTTGATTATGATTTAAAAAGCGGAATAGGTAATTATCATACCGGCGGTAAAGTTGTTAACGGTACTACAGTGCTTACCAGCAAAGAAGGTGTTTATTATTCTGATACTAAAGATGTGTATTTTAAAAACAATGTAGACCTTACTGATCCGAAATACAAAATAAAAGCAGACTCGCTTTTGTATAATACGCTTAGTCAAAGAGCAAACTTTATTGGCCCTACTTATATTAAAACCAAAGAAGCAAATATTTATACCACGCAGGGATATTATGATCTTCAAAGCGGCAGTGCTTTTTTTGGAACAAGAAGCGTTGTAACAGACAGCAGTGGCCGCATTTACCAGGCAGATAAAATCGCTTTAGATGAAAAAGCAGGCCAGGCAGAGCTTGAAGGAAATGCGGTAATCAAAGATTCAGCAAACGGTGTAATTGTTACAGCAAACCATATTTATCTTAACAGTAAGAATAATTCTTTTCTTGCAACAAATAAACCTGTGATGATAATTCAGCAGGAAAAAGATAGTATTTACATTTCTGCAGATACTTTGTTTTCAGGTTTTACAACAAGAGTTAGCAATGAACCTCTTGCTGAGAAGAATGATTCATTAAAAAAAGTTCTTACCAAAGCAATTCCTTTATCAAATGATTCGGCACAAGTTGATTCAGTAAAGATTGTTTCTCCCGAAAATGATTCTTTAAAAATTGATTCTATAAAATACGCTGCTGTTAACACAAATGCATTGTCAAATAATTCCTTGAAACCTAATTTAAAAAAGAATGATTCTATAAATATCACTTCCTTAAAAAACGATTCTTTAAAAGCAGGTGCGACTAAAATAAATCCGCCACTACACGATAGTTCAAAAAGTATTTCTCCGGGAAATGATTCTATAAAAAATAATTCTGTACAAATCAATCCTCAGCAAAATGATTCTATACATACAGATACATTGAAAGGAACAAAGATGGTTAATCTGAATAAAACTGATACCAGCATAAGGTATTTTTTAGCTTTTCATCATGTAAGAATATTTAATGATTCACTGCAAAGTGTTTGTGACAGCTTGTTTTTTTCCGGCCAGGATTCTGTGTTCCGTTTATTTAAAGACCCGGTTGTATGGAGTGGGAAAAGCCAGGTAACAGGCGATACTATTTATCTTTTTACAAAAAATAAAAAAGCAGAACGCTTATACGTTTTTGAAAATGGAATGATTGCAAACAAAAATGACGTTGCGTTTTATAACCAGATTGCCGGTAAAACTGTAAATGCATATTTTAAAAATGGAGTAATTGATTATGCAAGAGTGAAAGGGCAAAAAGCTGAAAGTATATATTATGTGCAGGATAATGACAGCGCCTATGTGGGCATGAACAGGGCAACCGGTGATGTTATTGATATGTTTTTTTTAAAAGGAGAGCTTAATAAAGTAAAATTTGTAAACGATGTACATGGCGTAATGTATCCAATGAAACACATACCTGCTGATGAAAGATATTTAAAAAACTTTAATTGGCTTGACAAGAGACGTCCTAAAAATAAGCTTGAATTATTTGAATAAATATGTAGCTTCTCTTGTATCAAATCTTCGATTTGCATCACGTTTATTGTTTTTAACTTCATAAAAAAACGAAGTGAAAATTTTTTCTTCTTCTCAAATAAAAGACTGGGATAATTATACAATAATTCATGAACCGGTTACTTCTATAGAACTGATGAAACGGGCTGCCAGCGCATGTTATAAATGGTTAATTGAAAATAATTTTAAAGAAAATAATTTTAAATTTTTTTGCGGAAAAGGAAATAACGGAGGTGACGGACTTGCCATTGCAAGGATGCTTATGGAGGATAAATGTAATGTAGAAGTGTATATCTTAAACAGCGGAAACCCCGGGACAAACGATTTTGAGCATAATTTTTTTCAGATAAAAAAATACACAGATTGTATTCATTTTATTCAGCCAGAACAATTTCCATTGATAAATGAAAATGATATTGTGATAGATTGTTTGTTCGGTACTGGTTTAAATAAACCTCCACAAAAAGATGCAGGTGAGCTGATAAATTATATTAATAGCTCAAAGGCTAAAATAGTTTCCGTTGATATGCCAGGCGGCATGTATGCAGATACCAGTTCTTTATCTAATGCTATAATAAAAGCTGCTTATACGCTCACATTCCAGCAATATAAGTTGGCTTTTATGATGGCAGAAAATGAAAGCTATTTTGGAAAAATAATTGTGCTCGATATTAATTTACACAAGGAATTTTATGATAACGAAGATGCGCAATTTGAAATGCCGGATTTTGATGAGATAAGACAAATCTACAAACCAAGAAAACCTTTTAGCAATAAAGGAAACTTTGGCCATGCATGTTTAGTCGCCGGAAGTTTTGGTATGATGGGAGCAGCAGTAATGGCTGCAAATGCGTGCTTAAAAAGCGGAGCTGGAAAGCTTACTTGTATCACGCCTGGAAAAGGTTATCAAATAATGCAGCTTTCATCTCCGGAAGCAATGTGTTTAGTTTCAGGTAATAATTATATTAAAGAAATCAGCGGCTCATTAAATTTTGATGCTATTGGTATCGGGCCGGGTATTGGCGTGCATGCATCGCATAAAGATTTATTGCAAAATTTGTTTGAAAATTTTAAAGGCGCTTTGATACTTGATGCAGATGCGCTAAATACTATTGGTGAAAATAAAGATTTACTTGAATTTATTCCTGCGGATTGTATAATAACGCCCCATCCAAAAGAATTTGACCGCTTGTTTGGTACATCAGCAAACGATTTCGACAGGGCGCAACTGGCCTTGCGAAAATCTAAAGAATATAAAATCTACATTGTGTTAAAAGGTCATCATACTTTAATTGCCACTCCTTTTAAAAAAGGATATTTTAATTCAACTGGTAATGCAGGCATGGCAAAAGGCGGAAGCGGCGATGTATTAACCGGTATTCTTACAGGGCTTGCTGCGCAGAAATATTCGCCTTTGCAGACCTGTTTACTGGGTGTTTATTTACATGGCCTGGCTGGCGATATAGCTGTAGAGAACTTTACGCAGGAAGCAATGACTGCCGTAGATATTATTGAATCTTTAAGATACACATTTAAGAACTTTGCTGTTTAAAATATTTATACGTACAAAAAATATTTATTTGTAGTATAAAAATAATAGTTTTGTGTTTTAAAGATTTTTGTATGGATAACAAGATAACCTTAAGCTTTGATAAAAATATAATTTCCAAAGCAAAAAAATATGCCGAAAACAATAATATAAGTCTTTCCCGCCTGATAGAATTTCTATTAAAAAAAGTTACTTCAAATAATTATAGCTCAATGGAAGATTTTCCAATTTCAGATTGGGTAAACCAGGTTGCTGAAGGTGAGGCTGTTTATCAAACTAAAAAAAGAAGAACAAGAAAAGATGCCAAATCAGAATATTTTAATTCTAAAAAGTGAAGCTCTTTCTTGATGCAAATATTTTAGTTTCAGTTTTAAATAAGGAATATCCATTTTATACGTATACCTCAAGAATTCTAAGCCTGGCGGATAAATCAAAATTCATTTTATATACGTCCCCTGTTTGCCTGGCTATTGCATTTTATTTTGCAGAAAAAAAGTATAAGAGTGTTTCTGCAAAAAAAAGAATTGAGATTTTATGTGAACACATAAATATTGCTGGTGTTACTAAAAATACTGTAATGCAGTCTTTGCAGAACCATGCTGTCAATGACTTTGAAGACGGTCTTGAATATTATTCAGCAATAGAAAATAAATGTGACTGCATTATTACAGAAGATATTGATGACTTTTATTTTTCTAAAATTGAAGTAATAAGTAGTGAAAATTTTTTTGAAAAATACCTTTTGAAATCAAACAAGAGGTAAAATATAATATCTAATCTCCCTGACTAAGCTAACAAGTGAGTTGACTTTTCTAGCGCTTTTTACCATATTTTTGCCACCCAAAAATTTAAGCAATACTTTATGACTAATTTGATTTACGTAATTCCGGCAATGGGTATAGTGGGATTGTTGTACACATTTTTGAAGTCTGCGTGGGTATCAAAACAAGATGCCGGAAATGAACGGATGAGAGAGATAAGCACTTATATTGCTGAAGGTGCTATGGCTTTTTTAAGAGCTGAATGGAAGATACTTACTTATTTTGTTATTATAGGAGCATTGCTTTTGGGATTGATGGGTGTTAGTAATGCAAATAGTCATTGGAGTATTGCAGTAACATTTATTGTTGGCGCTTTTTTTAGCGCTTCGGCCGGTTACATAGGGATGAGGATTGCAACAAAAGCAAACGTACGTACTGCTCAGGCTGCACGTACAAGTTTAGCTAAAGCATTACAGGTTTCTTTTACCGGCGGAAGTGTTATGGGACTTGGTGTTGCAGGCCTGGCAGTATTAGGTCTGGGCAGCTTATTTATTATTCTTTACTTTCATTTTGTTTCCGGTTATACTTTAGGCACACCTGAGTATAAAACGGCTTTAGAAAAAGCAATTGAAGTACTTACAGGCTTTTCATTAGGTGCAGAAAGTATTGCTTTATTTGCAAGAGTTGGCGGTGGTATTTATACAAAAGCTGCTGATGTAGGTGCTGATCTTGTTGGTAAAGTAGAAGCTGGTATTCCTGAAGATGATCCACGTAATCCTGCAACAATTGCGGATAATGTTGGTGATAACGTTGGCGATGTTGCAGGCATGGGCGCTGATTTATTTGGAAGTTATGTTGCTACTGTTCTTGCCACAATGGTTTTAGGAAGAGAAACTTTTTCCGATGACAGATTCGGAGGAATGGCTCCAATTTTATTACCAATGCTGATAGCTGCGATGGGAATAATATTTTCTATTGTAGGAACATTATTTGTGAAAATTTCAGAATCAGCACCATTAAATACAATTGCAGTACAAAAGGCTTTAAATATGGGCAACTGGGGTTCTATTGTATTAACTGCAGTTGCCTCATACTTTTTAGTTATGTGGCTGTTGCCCGACAGTGATATGGTTTTAAGAAATTTTCATTTTACCAGAAATGGCGTTTTTGGAGCAATTGCAGTAGGTCTTGCTGTGGGTACACTTATGAGTTTGATTACTGAATATTATACTGCAATGGGTAAGCGCCCCGTGATGAGTATTGTAAGGCAATCTTCTACAGGCCATGCTACAAATATCATTGGAGGTTTGGCAATTGGTATGGAAAGCACATTATTTCCTATTTTGGTTTTGGCTGCGGGCATTTATGGCTCTTATGCATGCGCCGGATTATATGGTGTTGGAATTGCTGCTGCAGGCATGATGGCAACTACTGCAATGCAATTAGCTATTGATGCGTTCGGGCCGATTGCTGATAATGCCGGAGGAATTGCAGAAATGAGTGAACTGCCAAAAGATGTCAGGGAAAAAACTGATATACTTGATGCTGTTGGTAATACAACGGCCGCTACCGGAAAGGGCTTTGCTATCGCATCTGCGGCATTAACTGCGCTTGCTTTATTTGCGGCATTTGTTGGTATTGCAGGCATTGACGGAATTGATATTTACAGGGCTGATGTGTTAGCAGGTTTATTTGTAGGTGCAATGATTCCTTTTATATTTTCTTCCTTAGCAATTCGTGCAGTAGGTGAAGCTGCAATGGCAATGGTTGAAGAGGTTCGCAGACAGTTTAGAACGATTCCGGGAATTATGGAAGGAACTGGTAAGCCGGAATATGATAAATGTGTGGCAATTTCTACAAATGCTTCTCTAAAAAAAATGATGCTGCCCGGGGCTATTGCTTTGGGCTCTCCCTTAATTATAGGTTTTATTTTTGGCCCTGAAGTATTAGGAGGATTTCTGGCAGGAGCCACTGTTGCCGGTGTATTAATGGGAATGTTTCAAAATAATGCCGGCGGTGCCTGGGATAATGCAAAAAAATCTTTTGAAAAAGGCGCAGTCATAAATGGTGAAACTTATTATAAAGGTTCAGAGCCGCACAAAGCCTCAGTAACAGGCGATACTGTTGGTGATCCTTTTAAAGATACTTCAGGCCCATCAATGAATATCTTGATTAAACTAATGAGCATCGTTTCGTTGGTGATTGCTCCTACTCTTGCTAAAATCCACCATGATAAAATACAAAACAACCGCAGAGAAAAAATGCAATCACTGATGCTAATGGATAGTACTGCTGCTCTGCATCAATCTTCAGATACCTTAATAAACAGTGCTAATACTATTACCAACACCAACATCAATAATACAGGAACTGAAAATGATCGCCTTGCAGAAGATCCCCAGGTAAAAAGATTGGTTCGTGAACTTTCCCGTGATGGGCTTATTAATCCTAAATCTTCTTATTCCGTAGGGTTGAAAAGTGGCAGGTTGTATATAGATGGAGCAAAACAAAATAATGACATTAATAATAAATATAAACGTTTGTTCAGGAACAAAGATGACTTTAGCTATGACGTAAAAGTAAATCGGAAGTAATTAATTCCACTTAATAGGATATCAAAATATCACTCCCAATTATTAAAGACTTAGAGGCATAGACTTACCAAACCCTAAGTACTTCATTTGTTATGCCTGGTTATTCAAGCCCCTCCCGGTCTTTTGTTGCAATTCATTAATTTTTTTAGATGCTTGTGCCTTAGTTAGATTCTCATCAAGAGGTTCCCCTGCTTCATCAGATAACGTTTTAAGGTACGAGCGTTGAGCTCCTGTCATCGGTTCATCTCCTGTAGACCAATCATCGGGATCTTTTATAGTATTAGATCCTGAAACTGACTTATCATCAGGTAACTTATTATCTTGCTCGTTTTGGTTTTCGCTGTTTTTCATATTATCATCATTCATAAATTATTTTTAACCGAAGACTGCAAAAAGTGAACCATGCTATAAAAAAAACTGCTGCCATATCCTGAGAAAATATAATACGATTCAATTACAAAACTAATATTTGCTCAGAAAATATTACGTCAATAGATGGCAATGTAATTGCTGTAGCACAGTAAAGTTTAGTTATGAAAAAAATATGTTTTGTGCTTATAATGTTTATTGTTTTAAACAGTTGCAATAATTCCTCAACAGATAATGCTACTAACAAAGAAAATGGCGGTACAGATAGCACAGGCCTTACAAATCCCACTTCAATTGATACCATTAAGCATCCTTCAGGCATAGATAATAGTTCTGCTATAAGTACTGATACTGCAGCAATGAACGTTCAAAACTCAATAAAAAAGAGCGATTCTGTTACAAAAGCAAAAGCCAAATAATATTTAGTGAGAAAGTATATTTCGAATCATACTTTTCTGCAAAGAAGTTTGTGAGAGAATAGTAACGATTTATCGGTGTTCCTGCACAATTTTCTAACGAAACATTTGAGTAAAGTATTTATCATATTTCAAAAAATACAGGTATATGTCAGCCTGTAGTATTTTAATTTAAAGGTATAATCAGAAAGATGCTTATAAAATTGTAATACATTCTGTGCTTATTCGTTTACTATATAACTTATACTTTTTCAATGTTCAGCCAAAATGATAACTTTACTTCTTTCTTAAATATCCTTATAATAAAAATGGACATAAAACATATACTTATAAAAGTTATCTATTTCCTGTGCCGCATCTTTAAGTATATTTTAGGAAATAATATAATTATTTCTTTTGAAAATCTGAACTTAGTTTCGCTATAAATGACTGTAGATTATGAACAAACAATTTCTGCATTTTATGCAGGCAACTCTTATTTTTTTAGATTTTTTACTGCTGAATATCGTTTTCTTTTCGAGTCAGGTCATTTTAAGGGGTAACATCGAGGAAGAATTTTCAACTTACTATCTTGAGTACTGGTCAATAGTGAATATTTTTTGGATATTAGTTGCGTGGGCAGTAGGTTTATACACCGCCAAAAGTATTTTATCGTTTGAAACCTTTTTTAAAAAAACAATAAAGGCATATTTGATCTGGATCATCTGCCTTATTTTATACGTTTTTTTTACAAGAGATATTATTGTATCAAGATTATTTATCATACTAACAATAATCGCTTTCAGCTTTGGTTTATTATTAAATCGCTTTATATACTTAGGTATTAAAATTTATTCAAGAGGAGATAAATTATTAAAACGAATCCTTATTATTGGTTATAATAATACTTCAAAAAAACTAGCAACTTATTTTGAACAGGAAGGAATTAATACCGAGATATTAGGATTTACTGAAAATGAGAAAAATGTAAAAGAGCTTTCTCACTATCCTATCATCAGCGATATTGATTTATCTGTTGAAGTTGCAAAGGAGCACGAAGTAGATGAAATTTTTTCAACAATTACTCCGGAGCAAGATCCGCGGTTGTACGAATTAATGCAGCAGGCAGATCAGGAATGTATACGATTTAGAATAGTACCTGACTTTTCTGTTTTTATAAAAGGGCCTTTTTATGTGTCTTATCTAAATGATATGCCCATTTTAATGCTTAGAAATGAATCGCTGGATGAGTTTAATAACAGGTTTAAAAAAAGGGCGTTTGATATTATAATAAGTTCCTTAGCGATTGTGTTCATACTTTCCTGGCTGGTACCATTGGTTAGTTTATTGATTATTTTAGAATCGCCCGGGCCGATATTTTTTTCGCAGTTACGTACCGGAAAAAACAAAAGAAGTTTCCCTTGTTACAAATTCAGAAGTATGTATGTGAATAAAGAGTCTGATACAAAACAGGCAACCAAAGATGATAAACGTATTACTAAGATTGGTAAATTATTAAGAAGAACGAGCCTTGATGAATTTCCACAATTTATAAATGTTTTAATCGGCAACATGAGCATTGTGGGACCGCGACCTCATATGGTAAAGCATACTGATGATTATTCAAAGATTGTAGATAGTTATATGGTAAGGCACTTTTCAAAACCAGGTATCACAGGCTGGGCGCAGGTTAACGGCTACAGAGGAGAAATAACAGAACCATCTCAAATAAGTAACAGGGTACAATATGATATATGGTACCTGGAAAACTGGAGTTTGTTACTTGATATAAAAATTGTTTTCTTAACTGTATTCAATATTTTAAAAGGCGAAGAGAAAGCATTTTAATTCTTCTGCTCCGGCCTTATTTCTATCCACATGATTTTACATTTTATTTACATATGCTAAATAAACGATAACTATCCTTCAAACTTTTAGGTTGGCAGTTGATTTGTTGAGTAGTGCCAAATGTTTATTTATGAAGATTTTTTTGTTCTTATTTTTTAGTACGATTTTTTTATCTGCCAAAGCAACTAACTATTATTTTTCTTTTGTATTTGGTGATGATAGCAGGTCAGTGGTTCAGGCCCAAAATCCGTCTACGCCATGGAAAACATTAGAAAAATTAAATTCTATTTATGACATTCTTCAACCGGGAGATAATATTTTATTTAAACGAGGCGAAACTTTTTATGGAGCAATTACAATTAATAAATCCGGCACCCAAAATTCACCTATAGTATTTGGCGCATATGGAACAGGAAATAAGCCAGTAATCACAGGCTTGATCCGGCTTACTGATTGGAAATCTGCCGGCAACGGAATTTATGAAAGCGCAAATACTGCGCTTGGCAAAAACATAAATACCGTACTTATAAATAATGCAATTCAGCAAATAGGCCGTTACCCAAATACAAATGAGGCAAACAAAGGTTATCTCAAATTTGAATCATATGATGGTAACACATCAATTACTGATAACGATTTAAACCCGGCAATTAACTGGACAAATGCTGAACTAGTGCTTCGTACACAGCGATGGAAGCTTGACAGAGATTTGATTACTTCACAATCGGGAAATACAATTTATTATAAATCTTTTGGAACGACCAAGCCCAAAGAAAAGAACTTTGGTTATTTTATTCAAAATGATATTAGAACTCTTGACCAGTTTGGTGAGTGGTATTACAATCCTTCTGCACAAAAAGTAAGTATATTTTTTGGGTCTCATAATCCATCCTCTTATGATATTGAAGTGCCGGCAGTTAATAATTTAGTTACGGCAAAAAATATAAGTAATATAATATTTGATAACCTTGTATTTAAAGGAGCAAACATTTTAGGAATAACTTTTAAGAACACCAACTATCTTACTATTAGAAATTGCGACATTTTATTTTCAGGCAAAGATGGCATTTCAGGAAGTAATAATACATACCTGACTATTGAAAACTGCACGGTACAAAATTCTAACAGTAATGGAATTGAAGTAAACAGCTCGTCAAATACTGTACTTAGGAATAATTTAATAAAAAATACAGGAGTGAGAGCAGGCATGGGTTTCAGCGATAGTGCGCCTTACCAGGGCATTATTGCAAATGGTGATAATAACCTGGTAGAATATAATGAAGTTGACAGTACAGGATTTATGGGCATTCGTTTTAATGGAAATAATTCAATTATAAAAAACAATTTTGTAAATGTTTTTTGCTTTATAAAAGATGATGGAGGAGGAATTTATACTCATCCTACAGGGCAAAATGTGAACATAGGCAGAATAATAACAGGTAACATTGTACTTAACGGAATAGGAGCGCCGGAAGGCACAAATACTAACAGGTCATCCGCAGTTGGTATTTACCTTGATGATAATGCCACCGGAGTTGAGGTAACTAATAATACTGTTGCAAATTCATACAAAGGTATTTTTATACATAATGCCAGTAACATAACAACAAGTAATAATACAGTGTATAACTGCAGCTTTGCCCAGCTTTCATTTTCGCACGATAATCTTGGAAATGACATTAGAAATACCATACTGACAAACAATATAATTTTTTCAAAATCTAAAAATCAAAACGGAATAAATATCAGTACAATTGGAAACGATATTGAAAGCATTGGTGTGATAGACAGTAACTACTATTATAGTCCGGAAAGTACTAAACTCATAACTTTAGTTACCGGTGCAAATAGTGAAAACAAACAAACTGCTGATTATGACCTGGATACCTGGAAAGCAAAATACCGGAATGATATTGCAGCAAAGAGACCTGTGAAACAAATTCGTAATGATGACATCGTAAGGTTTGAATATAACCCAACCAGAACAAGTAAAACGATAAATTTAGATGGTGAATACGTTGATGTAAAAAATAATAGTTACAATAACAAAATTGTTCTTGAACCTTTTACTTCAGCAATTTTAATTAAGAAAAGATAATTGATTTTATAATAAAAGTTAGAATTACTGCTTTAAAACACAGAAGCTACTTCTTTTGAAGATCTTACTGCTACCGGAGATTCCAGTGTGTTTGATGGGATTTTTAATGAAGCAATATAAAAAGCGAGAATCCAAAAATCTTCTGTAGTATATAAGCCGGTTGAAAACATTCCATAAAAAATTATTTGTACATATAAGATGACTATCCAGGTTGATGGATGCCTCATTTTTATAAGCTTAAACGCCTTACGCATACTAATAAATAATAAAATAATAAAAGGAATACCGCCTATTAATCCCGTAGCCATAAATACTTCCAGAAGATAATTATGTGGATACATTCCTACACCAGGCCCGGACGGAACTAAATAAAAAGCGCCCGTAATTGGTGAGCTTTCTATAATGTTGATCACATTTTTATAGATAACATCTCTGCCACTTGTATCCCGCTGTACTATCATTTTAGTTAACCTGTCTGCCAGCCCGCTTCCTAACGATTGCAAAAGTTCTGTAATTGGATTTAAAAAAATTAAAACAAATGCTACCATAACAAATAAAATCACAAATCCTTTTAAGCTTCCCATCCTCGCCATAAGAAAAAAGATACTTACCAACGCAAGCACTACTACAGGAGATCGGGCTCCTGCTTTTGCGATTGAAATAAATCCAATTATAAAGGTTAGTATTAATGCAAGCCTTATAGCAGTTTTTTTATACTCAGTAAAACCAAAAACTGAAACAAGGCACAATGCACAACCACTAATGCCATAAGTAATGGTATTTATTGTGGTATTTGCATCAAGTCTTAAACCTGCTTCATCATAAATAACAGAAGGAATGGCAGTGAAATAGGCAATTACCAGGCCTGCTGCCAGCGATAAAATAAAAAATTTAAGTGATGCCTCAGAATGATATGCCGGATCGTATCGAAATGATAACGCTAAAAGAATACCAATACAAAATCCAATAAAATCCATTGACCCATGATCAGGACCTAATGCCCTAAGAGGAAACACAAAAATATCTACAAAAATTTTTACTGCATAAATAAAAGATAAAATTAAAAACAATATTTCCGCCCTGGAAAATGGCTGCTTAAAAATCTTGTTTTTTGAAATTACCCAACAAGCCAGTAAGATTTTAATTCCCCAATATGGAAGGGTGACAATAGTGTTTTTAACATGTAAAATATCAGGTAAAGCCGTTAGAATAAGAAATATAGAGTAAAAATTTACAGAAAAATGATATTTTTCCTTATACTTGTTGAAATTGATCCCCATAATTTATTCATAAAAGACAATGCAAATAATGTAAGAACATTACAATTACTACACAAATAATATTTCGTTTAAGATATCATACTATAGTACGCTCTTTTAAACCAGAGATTTTTTCTTCTTGAGAGACGAATCTTTAGACTTGATGGGTTTTTGTTTATAGTCATACACATAACCATAACCATAGCCATTTTTCTTATTGAAGAATCCTCTTGGCTTTACACCATTAAATATTATGGCAGGATTAACCAACGGATTTATTTTATTATTTTCAACCAGTCTTTTTATCAGCACTTTTGGCGTATAATTATGTCTTACTATGTATAAAGTAGCATCACAAAAATCAGATAATAAATAAGTATCTGTAACTGCAAAAACCGGGGCAGTGTCAATAATAACAAAGTCAAAAACATTATCAAGATAAGCAATTATATCCTTGATCCGTCCATTTGATAAAAGTTCAGCAGGCCCGTCAGGCAAGGTTCCCGGAGGAACAAAAAATAAATTCTCATGTAATTCCACTCGCTTTATAATTTCCTCAGGCTCTTTCTCATCTGTCAGATAGTTACTTATGCCTACATCTCCATTCATATTTAAAATGCGGCTTAATACAGGATTATTTAAATCTAAATCAACAAGCACAACTTTCTTTCCTGTTAAAGCCAGACCTATTGCCAGGTTTACGGCAACAAAGCTTTTACCTTCACCGGGAATACTTGATGTTACTAAAACCTTTTTTGCCTTTTCGCCAACTCCTAAAAAAGATAAGGCAATCCTGATCTTTCTAAATTCTTCGGCAATAAAAGTTCTTTTTCCTTCTTCAATTACAATAGGACTTTTAGTCTTTTTATAAGCTATCTCCCCTATTATAGGAAATGTTGCCAGCTTTTCCAGATCATTTCTATACAATATTTTAGTGTTTAAAACATCTCTTGCATAAACTAACCCGATACTAAAGATAAAGGCCAGAATAATGGAAGCAAGATATATGAACATTGGCTTAGGCGGAAAAACCGGAGTAAGTGATGCCTGCGCAAAATCAACTACCCTGCTGTCAGGATCAAAGCTTGCATATGACAATGCACTTTCTTCCCGCTTTTGTAAAAGGAAAGAATATATATTTTGTTTTATGGCTTGTGCCCTGCTTATTTCCAAAAGTTCTTTTTCCTTGGCCGGTATGTTTTGAAGAACCGAATTATACGAACTATTTGTAGCGGCTAAATTACCCTTAGAAGCTTCCAAACCACGTTTATGACTTTCAATATTGCTTAATATATCGGGTTTAATTTTATTGATCTGGTCACGTATAGAAACTAATAAAGGGTTATTTTCTGCAACAGTTTTTCTCAAATTTTCATAGTCAAGCTGCTTCGTATACAAATTATTCATCAAATTTGTCAACACAGGATCATTAACGCCAAGAGTTGAAGGTACTATTGCTGCATTATTATCTTTACTTTGAACAAATTTTTGCACTTCATCAAGCACCGATGCCTGCATGCTTACGTCACTTAATTTTTGATCATTTGCACTAACACTTTGTAAGTAAAGCTCACCCTGGGCGCCAAGATTTACTGCACCTGTACTGGATTTATATTGCTGAATTTTTTTCTCAATAGAATCCAGATCATGAGATACGATATCTAATCTGCCTTGTACAAATGCCAATGTGTTTTTTGCTAAAGTACTTTTATCAATTAAAGCCGCCTGGTTATATACCGAAAGAAGTGAATTTAAAACATCTTCAGCTAACTGAGGTTCCTGATCTCTATAACTTAACTGAATTACTGAGGATAATTTATCTGAAGGAAAAGCGAGAAGATTGGCAAGTGCTTTATTTGCGGCATTTCTTGGCAACATAAGAGAAAAAAACAATGGCTGATTTTGACTGCCATCATACTTTGGGTTATTGATAAATCTTAGTGTTCCATAAGGCGTTTTTTCCCAGGTGTTCATTTTACAGGTAACAGAATCGTCTAATAAAACAGTACCTTTATTGGCAACATACTTTAAGGTAATTTTTGCAAAATTATTCAAAGAATCCGGGTTAGGCGATTCTATTAAAACAGGAGATGAAGTATAGGCAGAGGTTGGCAAAGGCTTATCTTCAAATACAGGAGCATACAAACGTAATTTTTTAACTACCTCGTTCATTAAGGTTCTTGACTGGATAACCTCAATTTCATTATCAATAATAGTACTGGTATTGATTTGATCCAGCGATGCCGTTAGCTTGGAATCGTCAGAACCTTTCTTTTGATCTTTAACAATAAAAGCAGCATCAGCCTCATATTTAGGAGGTACATAATGAAGAAATAAATATCCCAAGGTTCCAAATAGAATCAGAAAAAGTATAAATAATGGCCAGTATGGCAAATATTTATATACAATCTGGCTTATAGGGGTTTCCTCGTTTTGCTGATTTGTCGTGTTTTGTGGTGTAGGCATAATTATTTAAAGCTTTAGGCGATATATAAGAACTGCTATAAGCGATAACCCGCTAAAAATTGTAGGTAACAATTGCCTTGTTACTGAGGCATTTGATATTTTTGCTTTAGTAGGTTCTACATATATTATGTCATTAGGTTGCAAATAATAATAAGGAGAAACAAAGAAATTACGGGAAGTAAGATCAATGCGTCTCACCTGCTTTTTTCCGTTTAATTCTCTTATCAAAAGTACATTTTCTCTTTTGCCATAAATAGTTAAATCTCCGGCAAGTCCTAATGCTTCCAACAATGATATTTTTTCGTTAGGAGCTGTAACTACTGTTGGACGCAATACTTCTCCTAAGACCGTTACCTTAAAATTTAAAAGACGCACATTTACAATCGGGTCTATTAAAAGTTTTTTATCAAGTATCGCTTTTGTTATATAATCTTTAAGTTCCAATTTTGTTAATCCTGCTGCTTTAATTGAACCAAGAATAGGCAATTGTATATATCCCTCTTTGCTTACTAAGTAACCCGGAGCTTGTGCAGAACCTGTTGGAGAAACGTTAACGGTAGAAGTGCCGGAACCGTTTGTAGTATTGAATATTGCAGATGCTTCCGGGCTAAGACTGCTTATTGCAATACTTAATATATCGTTGGACTGAATAGGTGTATCAAAAGCATCAAGCCTGGAAATAAAGCTTGTATCTTGTAAATTATCAAAATACACAACTTTTTTAGTATTGATACATGATGAACTAAAAAATATTAGAAAAAAAGATAACGCTAAAAGCGGGAATTGTAAGTAAGGTTTCATGAAAACAATTAATTTGCGAAATTAAGGCAATTAGTTAATAAAATTTTGTGTAGTAGCATTTACCGTAGGGGAGATTAAGACAAACTTTGAATTATAAATTATATATATTTAATATAAAACACCAGCAATGTTTAAGCTACAAAAGTGATTTAGTCATCTGTTTTATTTTCTAAAACATTTATAACTCCTATAATTTTGTTGTCTGTTTCATCTTCACTTAACGCTTCCGGAATAAACTTATTGTTAATTAGTTTTTCATATAATTCAATGTAACGTTTGCTTATTGATGTTACCCACTCATCACTCATTTCAGGCACGGCCTGGCCGCTTTTGCCCATGAAGTTATTTTCAATCAACCATTCTCTTACAAATTCTTTGCTCAACTGCAATTGCTTTTCATTCTTTTGTTGCCTGGTTTCAAATCCGTCAGCATAAAAATACCTGGAGCTATCTGGAGTATGAATTTCATCTATTAAATAAATTTCATCATCAATTTTACCGAATTCATATTTAGTATCTGCTAATATTAAACCTCTTTGTAAAGCAATTTCTTTTCCCCGTTCAAATAATTGCAAACTATATTTCTCAATAATTTTATAATCACCTGCTGATACTAATCCGGTACTGATAATACTTTCTTTGCTAATATCCTCATCATGCCCTTCTCTTGCTTTTGTAGAAGGAGTAATAATGGCTGAAGGAAAAAAATCGTTTTCCTTCATTCCTTCCTGCAGCCTTACTCCACACAGCTCTCTTTTGCCTGATTTATAAGTACGCCAGGCATAACCTGTAAGGTTTCCTCTTACCACCATTTCAACAAAAAAAGGCTCACATTTTTTTCCTATAGAAACATTTGATACAGGAGTATCTATAAGCCAGTTAGGACAAATGTCTTCTGTAGCCCTCAACATGTAAGTGGCAATTTGGTTTAAAACCTGTCCTTTGTAAGGAATCCGGCGCGGCAAAATAACATCAAATGCTGAAATGCGATCAGTGGCAACCATTACAAGCCATTTATTTTTAATGGTGTAAACATCCCTCACTTTTCCCTGGTAAAAATTTGTTTGATATGGCAATTTATACATAACGCTTATGCACAAAATAATGAAGTTGCAAATATGAAGTTTTTTTTATTTAACAAGTCAAAACACAATAAATGGTTTATCTAAAAGTTATAAAATCAATGATTAAATACCACGCCATTTTAAAAGTTAATAAAATCTTAAGATGAATTTATGAGGATAAACAACCGGTTATGTGCTTGCGCAGTCAATTGGGTGATTGTATATTTGCCAACCGAAAAACCTTATTGTACACCTATGATTTAAGTGTGCTGTTCAATTTAATAAAGTCTAACTATGCATACATCTTTGGTAAAAAAAATCCATAAGCTTTCCTTTTATATATTCATTTCGTTACTTCACATTCCTTTTATATTTGCCAAAAAATCAATACCAAATTCTTCTGGTTCTTCTGCTAAAATAAAATCAGATTTAGTATCCTCAGCTCCTGCTGATTGCAATAAACCGGAAATATATGACAGCCTTAAATTATATACGCTTGGCTTATCAAGGCAAGCTTATGATTATGCAATTAAAGGTTACAATTATCTTCGGTCGGCCGGAAAATTAAATAATGATAATATAGTTTCAATTGTTGATTTTAGTTTGCAATCCGGTAAGAAAAGATTGTTTATTCTTGATCTTAAAAACTATAAATTATTATTCAATACTTATGTGGCTCATGGAAGAAATTCAGGAAAAGAATTTGCTTATCAATTTTCAAATGATAACGAAAGCTACAAGAGCAGCCTGGGATTTTATATTACTAAAGATACCTATAATGGCGACCATGGCTATTCTCTGCGCTTACAAGGCGAAGAAAAAGGGATTAACGATAATGCCAACAGCCGCGCCATTGTAATGCATAGCGCATGGTACGTAAATGAAAACATTGTAAAAAGCCAGGGATGTATTGGAAGAAGCCAGGGTTGCCCGGCGATACCTGAAGAACTTACAGCGCCTATTATAAAAACTATAAAAAATGGTTCATGCCTTTTTTTATTCAGTACTGATAAATATTACCTTTCTCATTCGCAGATATTACAATTAGCAAATGCTGCTTAATAAATCTGATCAATAAATTCATAGCTTTTTCATTAACTTTCTCATAATAAACTTGCCGCTTATTTCAGCATGGCTATCTTTATCGCATAATTTATTGCTATGCTTAATGTGGGCATTTTTGGTGTGGGTCACCTTGGCAAATTTCATCTTACAAACTGGAAAGAAATAAGCGGAATAAAAATCACCGGCTTTTATGATCCTTCCGATGAGAATGCCATTGCTGTTAGCAAACAATATAATGTAAAAAGATTCTTAAGTGCCGATAAATTAATAGATGAAAGTGATGCAGTAGATATTGTGGCTCCTACTATAGTTCATTTCGATTTATGCAAAAAGGCCCTTTTAAAAAGTAAACATGTTTTTGTAGAAAAGCCTCTTGCCAACACTATGGAAGAGGCAAAGGAATTATTGAAATTATCCAAAGAAGCGAATACAAAATTCCAGGTTGGTCATGTAGAACGTTTCAATCCCGCTTTTCTGGCTGCAAAGGATTTCAATCTAAATCCCATGTTTATCGAAGTTCATCGTCTTTCTCAATTTAACCCGAGAGGTACTGATGTAAGTGTTATTTTAGATCTAATGATTCATGATATTGACATTATTTTAAGCCTGGTAAAAAGTAATGTAAAAAAGATTTCAGCTAACGGAGTTGTTGTAATGAGTGATACACCTGATATTGCTAACGTAAGAATAGAATTTGATAATGGCTGTGTGGCTAATCTTACTTCATCAAGAATAAGCATGAAAAAAATGCGTAAGATGCGCTTGTTTCAAAAAGACTCTTATATAAGTATCGATTTTTTGGAGAAGAAAACAGAGGTTATCAAATTAAAATCGCCTGAAGATAAAAACGTTTTTAGTTTTGATATTGATACCAACAAAGGCAAAAAAACTATTGCGATTTCAGCGCCGGTAGTGCCTGATGTAAATGCTTTAAAAATGGAATTGGAAAGTTTTAAAAATTCCATTATAAATAATACAACGCCGGTAGTAAGTGAAACGGATGGTTTTATGGCAATGGAAATTGCTCACCGCATACTGGAAAAGATAGGAAGAAACCAAATAATATAATTTGATTTCACGCTTACATATACGTTTATATGCGCTCGGTGATTTTATCTCAGCATTTTTTTCGTGGTTAATTTTTTTTTACCTGCGCAGGTTTTACCTGTATGAAGATTTTACGCTTAACATCAAATTCTATCTCAGCATAATTCTAATCCCTTGCTGCTGGATTATATTGTATCATTTATTCGGGACGTATAAAAATCTTTATTCAAAATCAAGGCTGGCAGAGCTTTTCATAACATTGATGTGCAGCCTTGCTGGTTGTCTTATTATTTTTTTTACTTTTTTATTAAATGATCTTCAAAGCGATTATGTTATTTTTTACAAAGAATTTTTTGCCCTTTTCTTTCTTCAGTTTTTATTTACTTTTTTAGTAAGGTTAATCTTTTTAACCATTGCCCGCAACCAGTTGCAATTACAAAAAGTTTGGTTTAATACTTTAATTATAGGCGCTGATAAAAAAGCAATTGATCTTTATAATGCCATTACTAAAAACACTGAGAAAGGTTATCGTATAACCGGGTTTGCCAATCTAAATAATCATCCGGATAATGGGATTGGGAAATACATCGCCAATCTTGGCAACATAAACAAGCTTGAAAAAATAATTGATGAACAGAAAATTGAAGAAGTTATTATAGCGTTAGAAAAAAATGAAAGAAGCACATTAGAATTGATTCTGCAAATATTAAGCAACAGGGAAGTTGCAATAAAAATAATACCTGATATGGTAGACATACTTAGTGGCGCTGTAAGAACCACAAATGTTATGGGTGTTCCCCTTATAGAATTGAATACCGGCCTTATGAAAGCCTGGCAATATAATCTTAAAAGATTGATTGATATTTTTGTAGCAGCCTTTGGCCTTATCTTAATGTCACCGCTGTTATTATTTACAGCTATTAAAGTAAAATTATCTTCCGGTGGCCCGATATTTTTTTCGCAGGAAAGAATAGGTTATAAATGGAAACCGTTTATGATTTATAAATTCAGATCTATGTACACAGATGCGGAAAAAAACGGACCTCAGCTTAGCAGCGTTAATGATAAAAGAATTACGCCATGGGGTAAATTTATGAGAAGATGGAGGCTTGATGAACTGCCGCAATTATTAAATATTTTAAAAGGCGAAATGAGCCTTGTAGGCCCGAGGCCTGAGAGAAAATATTATATTGATGAAATTGTTGAAAGACATTCAGAATATAAATACCTTCTGAAAGTGTTGCCTGGCCTTACAAGCTGGGGAATGGTAAAATATGGCTACGCCGAAAATGCAGACCAAATGATTGAGCGTATGCAATATGATCTTATCTACGTTGAAAACATTTCACTTGCATTAGATTTTAAAATCATGATTCATTCTGTTAGAATTATACTTTTAGGAAAAGGCAGATAACAAATCTCTCTACCTTTTTTATACTTTATTATTTGGTATTTTTGAACAAACAATATCAGTGAAGAAGATCTTCTTTGTATTCTTTTTTTTATTGCAATTGCCAACTGTCTACTGCCAACTGTTAACTGATACAAATTATTTTCAGCAACAGGTTAATTACAAAATAACTGTTTCGTTAAATGATGCTGATAATACTTTGGATGGATTTATAAACATTGATTACATCAATAATTCACCCGATACTCTGCATTATATATGGTTTCATTTATGGCCAAATGCCTACAAGAATGACAGAACTGCTTTCAGTGATCAACTGCTGGAAAATGGACGAACCGATTTTTATTTTAGTGATAATGATAAACACGGTTACATCAATCGTCTTGATTTTAAAGTGAATGGAATCACCGCACTGCTCGTTGATCATCCGCAATATATTGATATAGCAAAATTGGTATTGCCTGTTCCTCTTGCTCCCGGTGAAACAATAAATATCTCCACGCCATTTCATGAGAAGCTTCCATTTAATTTTTCACGCGGTGGTTATGTTGACCATACTTACCAAATCACGCAATGGTACCCCAAGCCTGCAGTGTATGATAGCAAAGGCTGGCATCCGATCCCATATTTAGACCAGGGGGAATTTTACAGTGAATTCGGGAACTTCGATGTGGAGATAACTCTGCCAAAACCGTATGTGGTTGCAGCTACCGGTGACCTTCAAAATGAAGAAGAAAAAAACTGGCTCCTGCAAAAATCAAAAAAAGATTTTAATGAAGAACCGGTTAAAAACTTTATACCAAAGAAGCTTTACAATAAACCCCAGGTTGTAAAAAAAACAACACCACAAATCAAAAAAAAATTATCGGTTGCTAAAAATGAACCTGATATTTTATCATTAAAAAAAGGCTTGCCGCAAGAAACCAAGACACTTCATTACATTCAAAATAATGTGCATGATTTTGCGTGGTTTGCAGATAAGAAGTTTTTAGTAAGAACTGATACATTATTACTTGCATCAGGAAAAATTGTAAATGCTTATTCATTTTTTTCAAACAAAGGTTTGGATATATGGAAGAACAGCATTCAATTTATTAAAGA
>CAXSDW010000037.1:11466-31471 GCA_964236235.1 uncultured Chitinophagaceae bacterium | reverse complement strand
AATGTTATATTGAAGAGGAGTATTGTTTTCTTTTAAAACCAGCTTTTTGACCGGGATGTGGTTCTGCCGCCCAGCCCTAATGAACCTAAAAGTGAACGAACAATTGTGTTTCCTGCAGTTCTTACTAAAGATTTTACAATAGTATTATTGCCGATCTTTTCCAAAGTTGAAGGTTCTTCTTTAGCAGAAGTTTTAGCCGGAGCTGCCGCAGTATTTGCTGCAGCTTCATTTAATTTTTGGGTTAAAATTTCATAAGCGCTGTTGCTGTCAATAACCTGGTTATATTTTGCCAACAGCTTAGAGTTATTTACAATGGTGTTTATCTCAGCTTCCGTAAGTACATCCATCCGGCTCTTTGGCGCACACATCATTGTGGCCGCAAGCGGCGTTGGAATTCCCTTTTCATTCAAAAGCGTTACCAGCGCTTCGCCAATGCCTAATTGCGTGATGAGATCTTCAGTTTTATAAAATGTTGATTCAGGATAATTCTCGGCAGTTTTCTGTATCACCTTTCTATCAGCGGCAGTAAATGCTCTTAACGCATGCTGAATTTTAAGGCCGAGCTGGCCTAAAACGCTGGCGGGCACATCCATTGGGTTTTGTGTGGCAAAATAGATTCCTATACCTTTAGAACGGATTAGCTTTACAATAGTTTCAATTTGCTGCAATAATGCCTGGCCGGCATCCTGAAAAATTAGATGCGCTTCATCAATAAAGAGTATGAGCTTTGGCTTGTCAAGATCACCTTCCTCAGGGCAAACAGCGTAAAGCTCTGCTAATAATTGCAGCATAAAAGTTGAGAAAAGCTTAGGCTTATCCTGCAGTTCAGTTACTCTTAATATGCTTATCATTCCTCTTCCATCATCACTCATTCTCATAAGATCGTCTACTTCAAAGCTTTTTTCTCCAAAGAAAAAATCTGCGCCTTGCTGCTGCAACTCTATCACTTTACGCAAAATTGTTCCGGTAGAAGTGGTGGAAATATTTCCGTAAGAATCCTGCAATTCTTTTTTGCCTTCGTTGCCTATATATTGAAGAACCTTAATAAAGTCTTTCAAATCCAACAATGGAAGTTTTTTATCATCACAATATTTAAAGATCATTGATACCACGCCACCCTGTGTATCATTAAGCCCTAATATTTTAGTTAAAAGTATTGGGCCGAATTCACTAACAGTTGCTCTTAAATGAATGCCTTTTTGTTCACTTAGCGTAAGGAGGTCAACCGGATATTTTGCAGGCTTATATTCCATTTTAAGCTTTTGGTAGCGCTCGCTTGTTTTATCATTAGCCGATCCCATTGCGCCGATTCCACTTAGGTCTCCCTTAATATCCATTAATAAAACCGGTACACTTGCGTCACTTAATCCTTCCGTAATCATTTGAAATGATTTGGTTTTTCCTGTGCCTGTAGCGCCGGCTATTAATCCATGGCGGTTCATGGTTTTAAGTGGAAGAAAGATTTCTGCCTCAGGTATCACCTCGCCATTGAGCATTGCTGCGCCAATCTTTATGGTTTCGCCTTTAAAGGTGTAGCCATTTTTCATCTGCTGAATAAAAGCATCTTTATTTGACATATTTTCTTTTACCCTGAAAGTTACAACCTATGACCGAATTATTATATATCACATTTGAGTAAGTTTGTGGCAAGCGATTGATATATAATATTGTAAATATTTTTGCTAAAAACAGAATATCTTTAATTTCTAATTATTATAATATGGATAGCGCAAAACCTAAAATACTTCTTTGTGAAGATGACACGAACCTGGGAATGGTATTAAAAAATTATCTTGAACTAAATGACTACGATGTAGTGCTGGAAAGAGATGGAAGACTTGGGCTTGCTGCTTTTCAGCGTGAAAAATTTGACATTTGCCTGCTTGATGTGATGATGCCAAATATGGACGGCTTTACAGTTGCTGAAGAAATACGTGAGGTAGATCCTGATATGCCTTTGTTTTTTATTTCTGCAAAAACAATGAAGGAAGATATTATACAAGGCTACAAACTTGGCGCTGATGATTATATTACAAAACCTTTTGACAGTGATGTATTGCTGCATAAAATAAAAGCAATTTTAAAAAGAAATGAAGAGCTTCACCGTGAGGAAGCCAATGCGGAATATGATCTTGGAAAATATCATTTTAACCCACGCTTACGCCAGTTAACCGCTGATAAAACCACACAAACTTTATCTCCTAAAGAAAATGAATTATTAAAAATGTTGTGTGAATATAAAAACGATCTGTTGCCAAGAGATGCTGCACTTAAAAAAATATGGGGAAGCGATACTTACTTCAATGGCCGCAGCATGGACGTTTATATTGCCAAATTACGTAAGTATTTAAAAGAAGATAATACCATAGAAATTGTAAATATTCATGGCAATGGATTTAGATTGGTAGCGCCATGAAAATTTTTACCAGAAAAAATTCCTTTCATTAAAGTAATTGGATTTGGTTTAAATACTTTAAAAAACTTTCTTCCAAAAAGCAAGTGTATACAATTGCAAAGCGACTTCCTTTTTTGTAAATTGTGCTATGCAAAAAGATCCACCGGAAATAAATGCCGGCTTATTGTGGGAATATGACTTATCACAATTCGACTGGGATGCAATGATAATTCTTGTTGCAGAAAGAGTTGTAACCCGTGGCTGGCCTAATGATGGAAAGCCATGACAGACTATTATGGTTATGATAAGGTAAGAGAAGCAGTAAAAAAAATTCCCTATTTAGATGACCAGGATATTGCATTTGTTTGCACAAAGTTTTCCCTTGCAGAAACAGATTTATTATGCTATACAAGGAAACAGTTGAACCCGGTACCTTTCAGATAATTGTTGATCTTCAAAACAACAAATTCCCGTTTCCTTTTCCATACGGCTTTTTACCTAAATGTTCATAAGCCTTAGGCGTTACTTCTCTTCCTCTTGCTGTACGCATAATGAATCCTTCCTGTATTAAAAAAGGTTCATATACTTCTTCCAATGTGCCTGTTTCTTCGCCCACTGCGGTGGCAATTGTTGTAATACCAACAGGGCCGCCTTTAAATTTTTCTATTATCACAGACAAAATACGATTATCCATTTCGTCTAATCCATGCTGATCTACATTAAGCGCTTTTAATGCATGCTGTGTAATGGCCATATCAATAGTTCCATTGCCTAATACCTGCGCAAAATCTCTCACTCTTCTTAATAATCCATTTGCAATACGAGGCGTTCCCCGGCTGCGGCCGGATATTTCTGTGGCTGCATCTGAAGTAATTTTTGTATTTAAAATTGAAGCGGAGCGTAGAAGAATTTTTTGAAGTGTAACCGCATCATAATACTGCAGCCTTGATTTTATGCCAAAGCGTGAAAGTAACGGCGCAGTTAATAACCCGCTTCTTGTTGTGGCACCAATTAATGTAAAAGGATTTAAATTGATCTGCACACTGCGTGCATTGGGGCCGGTGTCAATCATAATATCAATACGGTAATCTTCCATTGCAGCATAGAGGTATTCTTCTACAACATTGCTGAGACGGTGTATCTCGTCTATAAATAATACATCATTAGTTTCAAGATTGGTTAGCAAACCTGCAAGGTCACCGGGTTTTTCAATTACAGGTCCGCTGGTTTCTTTAATATTTACACCAAGTTCATTTGCTACTATTCTGCTTAAAGTTGTTTTGCCAAGCCCCGGTGGTCCATGAAAAAGAATATGATCTAATGCTTCGTTTCTAAGTTTTGCTGCTTTAATAAAAATGCGCAGGTTATCAATGATCTGGGCTTGTCCTGAAAATTCTTCAATCACAGAAGGACGAATATTATTCTCAAAATCTCTGTCTGCCGGAGTCATTAACTCTTTATCCTTATTTAAATTTTGATTGAGCATTTATTATTTTTGCAGTTGTAAAACTAAACATTAAACTAAAAATAATGGTAATGAAAATAGGTATCATAGGCACAGGCATAGTGGGCAGCACTCTTGCATCTGCACTTGTTGCAAAAGGCCACCAGGTAAAAATGGGAAGCCGCAATTTACCAAATGATAAAGCCGCAGAATAGGTTTCAAATAATGGGGAAAACGCCTCGCAGGGCACTTTTTCTGATGCTGCACAATTTGGTGAAATCATTTTCAATTGTACCAAAGGCGAGCATTCTTTAGAAGCAATTGAAGCAGCGGGTAAAGAAAATCTTGCATCAAAAATCTTGATAGATGTTTCTAATCCTTTAGATTTTACTAAAGGAATGCCACCAACTTTATCTATTGTAAATGATAATTCTCTTGGAGAAGTTATTCAAAATGCATTACCTGAAACCAAAGTGGTAAAGGCTTTAAATACTTTAACCTGCTCACTTATGGTGGCGCCAAATAAAATTGCTAATGGCGATCATAACATTTTTATTTGTGGTAATGATAAGGACGCACGAGAAAAGGTAAATCAATTTCTAGAGGAAAATTTTAACTGGAAAAAGGAAAATATAATTGATCTTGGAGACATTACAAATGCAAGAGGAACAGAGCAACTGTTGCCTTTATGGATAAGGCTTATGGGAACATTTGGTACAGCAGAATTTAATTTTAAGATAGTAAAATAATAAAATTGAAAATAAAGGCTTCTTATAAAAACCCTTGAATTTTTCAATCTCAAACCTCTTAGCCTATTCAAATCACCACTAATCAAAACGCCTTATTTAATTGCATAGAACGCAGTAAATTTGAGGATGTTTAAATTAAATCCAACGTATTGGATCTGCCAAATTGTGGGCTGGGGCGCATGGACAACGCTAAACATTTTCTTCGTTTATTTTTTTGCTCACGACATGTATCTTCAATCACCCGAAAAAAGAAACGTTTTTTTTGGAGCCATGTTCATTGAATTTATATGGGCAATTTTAGCTACTCATTTATTACGGCTTGGCTTAAAAAAGATACAATGGATGCGTTTAGCCAGCCGTGAAATAATAGCGGTTTTTATTGCAGGCGTGGCGCTAACCGTATTGGTTGATTATTATGGCGCAAGAGGTACCGCAATTGCCGTTAATAGTTCATTGGTTGAATTTGAAAAAAAAGAAGATCTGAAAAAAGCGATTGACAGGGAAAAACAATTAAATATAGCAGGTACTAATTATTATCTTTTAAATAAATTAGCTGTCAGGGATTCTTCAGAATTACTGGCCGTACAAACAATAAAAAATACCACCGGCTGGTATAGAAATAAAGATGGTGTGTGGAAGTATGAAGATCAGCACAAGGGCCGGTTCTGGTGGGATATTATTTTTTCGTTTATACTGATTGCTTTATGGCTTCTTCTTTATATGGTTTGGCATTTCGTTGATAAGAACAGGAAAGACCAGGTGGATAAACTTACGCTGGAAAAAACCGTGAAAGAGCTCGAACTTAAAACGATCAAATCTCACATTAATCCACATTTTATTTTTAATTCACTTAATAGCATACGGGCGCTGGTTGATGAAAATCCGGCCAGGGCAAGAAAGGCAATAACAGAGCTTTCTAACATACTAAGAAGCAGTATGAAGGCCGAAAAAATGGAAACTGTTCCTCTTCATAAAGAGCTGGATCTTGTAAAAGATTACCTCGCTTTAGAGCAAATGCGCTTTGAGGAAAGATTAAAAATAGAAATGAAAATAGATGAAGATACATTAGAGCAACCAGTGCCGCCAATGATGCTGCAAACACTTGTAGAAAATGCAATTAAGCATGGAATAAGCAAGCAAATAAATGGTGGTTACATAAAAATATGTTCTGATTTTAAAGACAACAATCATGAACTTGTGGTGCAAAATTCCGGTCAATTAAATGAAGATATAAATAATGATGGGTTTGGTATAAAAAGTACACAGGACAGAATACGTTTTCTTTACCAGGGAAAAGCCACCTTTGAAATAAAAAACATAGATGGTGAAATGGTAGAAAGTAAAGTGATAATGCCGGTTGATTATTCAGTTATTAGTCAGTAATCATTTGTTATCAGTCATTAGTAATTTGTGGTTATCATTAGTCATTTGATACCGTTTTACTCATTATAAATTATTAATTATTGACTTATTGACTAACATTGACGATTTGCAAATTAAATTCAAAATAAATGCACAAAGCTATTATTATTGATGATGAACGTTTGGCAAGAAATGAATTAAGAAAATTGCTGCAGGAATTTCCCGAGATAGAAGTAATTGCAGAAGCAGCAAACGCAAATGAAGGCATCGAAAAAATTGAAAGTTTAAGCCCTGACCTGATTTTTTTAGACATACAAATGCCTGGTAAAACCGGTTTTGATATGCTTACTGAATTAGAAAAAGCGCCTCATGTAATATTTGTAACAGCGTATGATGAATATGCGCTTAAGGCTTTTGAGGTAAATGCTTTAGACTATCTTATGAAGCCTGTAGAACCTAAAAGACTGGCCGATGCATTAACCAAAATGAAACAAAAAGATGAAGAAGAAGAGTTATCATATGCTGCAGTGAACCGTGGATTGCTTGGAGTAAATGACCAGGTATTTGTAAAAGACGGTGAGAGATGTTGGTTTGTAAAACTTTCTGATGTAAGACTTTTTGAGAGCGTTGGTAATTACGCCAAAATATTTTTTGCCGGTAATAAACCTTTAATCTTAAAATCACTTAACTCCCTGGAAGAACGGCTTGATGACAAAGTTTTTTTTAGAGCCAACCGGAAGCACATTGTAAATTTGCAAATGATTGAAAAGATTGAACCTTATTTTAACGGAGGCTTATTGCTTGAATTAACCGGCGGGGAAAAAGTAGAAGTAAGCCGAAGGCAGGCCGTAAAGTTCAAGGAGATGATGAGCTTGTAGTGGGAAATTGTTAATCATAAATCGTATTAAATACCTCCTGTATTTGAAAAGGTGTAAACTAAATTTGCATGATTTGCAGATTAACAAAATAAAAGGTTAGAAAGTGTGAGAAAGAACTTTGTCCATAACTTCCCTGTATAGGCCTTTTTGATTTGGATCAAAACCAACAAATCTTCTAATCTCTATTCCTTTACTGTCAGTAAAGACAACTAATGGAATTGCGGAAAAATTGTACTGCTGCTTAACTATATCAATTTTATCTTTGTCAACAATGTATTGTGGCCAAACCATCTTTTCCTTTTGCAATGCTTTCTCCCACATATTCTTATTTTCATCAATAGATATGCTTACTAAGTTTACACCTTTTCCGTTATATTCTTTTTGAATTTCTTTTAGTGTTGGTATTTCCATTCTGCAAGGCCCACACCAACTTGCCCAGAAAACAAGCATGTTTAACCTGGAGCTTGTGTCAATAATAGTACGCCTCTCATTGTGCGAATTTAAAAGCAATAAATTAACACAAGGATTACCTGAATCAGGCCGGTATGCAAGATACCTTCTAAATAAGTCGCCTAACTTTGAATTCTGCAAATCTTTGTCAAACATTGATATGATTTCCCTTATTTCATTTTTTGAATACTTTTCTTTTATATCAAATAAACTTTGCAACAAAAAATAAGAGAAAGGATATTCTTTTATTCGCCGTCTTAAATTTCCGCTTCCTTCATTTTTATAATAAGCCTCATTTTGTCTTCCAGCCTTTATTTTTACATAAGGGTCTAATGAATTTTGATTAGTACTTTCATCATTTATCTGAGTTAATCCTCTTTCGAGGTAAAATCCAGAATTATGATTATAAATACCCTTAGTTAAGCCTTTGGGTAAAAGAAATTCATTTGCATAAAGTAGCTGCCTAATTTTTGTAGGGGAAGTGCTATCCGGAAAACAAATACTTGCCATATAAGGAAAAAAAGAAGAATCAGCTTTTACTTTAAAAGTAAAATGTCCATTGCTTGCTATTGTTGAATCTAAAAATATACTCCAGTGATGTGCTTCTGTTAAATAAACTTTACCATCCGGTATGTGTTTTACGTTTCCTTCAATAAGAATTTTGTTAGCTTTATATTTATTGTTGCAAGAAGTTAGTAATAAAACCACTCTAATCAGAATACTTAATACTTTCATACATTTCTATCTAATTGGGTTGCTTACAACTCACCATTACACACTCACCAGCACAGAATGCACTGCTGAAGCCATTTCCGCAATCAGGTTTGAATCTTTTTCAATAGCATTACCTACCACAATTAAATCCGCACCTGCCTTACAATTCAGGTATGCTTTTTCGGGTTCGGTAATTCCTCCGCCAATAATTAACGGAACTAAAATACTTTTTGCAACCTGGTATATCATGCTTTCTGTTACCGGAACTTTTGCACCGCTTCCTGCATCCATATAAATAAGTTTCATGCCAAGCATTTCACCGGCCATAGCAGTACACATCGCAATCTCATTCTTATCAGCAGGCAACGGCGTAGCATTGGAAATATAAGACACAGTTGTAGGAGCGCCGCCATCAATTACCATGTAGCCGGTACTCATAATTTCAAGGCCGCTCTTTTTTACAAAAGGTGCGCTTACCACATGTTGCCCTATTAAGAGCTCAGGATTCCGGCCGCTTATTAAGGAAAGATATAATAATGCATCTGCATATTTGGACACCTGCGCAGGGCTGCCCGGAAAAAGAATTGCGGGAATGTTACAGGATCTCTTTATATATTGAATGCACTCATCTAAATAATTTGATATAACCAGGCTGCCCCCAATCAAAAAATAATCAACTTTGGCAGCTACAGCCACTTTCACCAGCTGTTGCATTTTATCATCACTAACTTTATCCGGGTCAACTAAAACAGCAAAAGATTTTTTTCCAAGCCGCTTTCTTTCAACAAGTGAATTATATATTTTGTTTACCATTTAAAAAATCCGTTGATGTTTGCAAAAATGTATAATTTTTCCGTCTTATTAAAATTAACCTAAATAATTGATTAAGATATTAGCTATGTCATTTGAACCTGGTTATGTTATTTTAATTTTGAAGTATGATTAATCTGTCAAAGGAAATAAAATTTAAAACAGCCAGAAGCGGCGGCAGTGGCGGACAAAATGTAAATAAAGTAGAAACTATGGTTGAAGGTTATTTTGACATAAACTCATCCGATTTGCTTACTGATGAACAAAAAAAATTGCTGTTTCAAAAGCTGGCGAATAAAATTAACAACGATGGTTTGCTGCAGGTAAAAAATCAAACAGAAAGATCTCAGTTAGCAAACAAAGAGCTTGTAATTAAAAAGATGAACCTGGTTATTAAGCAAGCTTTAATACAACCTAAAAAAAGAAAGCCAACAAAGCCATCTGCAGTATCAAAAGAAATCAGAATTATAAGTAAGAAAAGAAAAGGAGAAATTAAATCAGGCAGAAGGAAAATGAATCCAAACTCAAACCTGTCCTGATCTATTACTAAGCATCAACCATAAATTATCAACTCATCAAATCCGGCATCATTCAAATTAAGAAATAAGAATTAAGCAAGTAAATTTGATTTAAACACATATCCTTGAGCATAAAAAAATTAGCGGGGCAAACGGTTTGGTATGGCGCAAGTTCTATTGCTGCCCGTTTTTTAAATTACCTGCTAACGCCTTATCTCACCGGCGCTTTAGCCATTGCAAGGTATGGCGAAATGAGCCTTGTGTATGCCGCAATTCCTTTCTTAAATGTGATTTTTACTTATGGGTTAGAAACGGCCTATTTCAGGTTTTCACAAAAAGAAGAATACAAAAAAGATATTTACAGTACTGCTGCATTGTCAATATTAATAAGCACGATTTTCTTAACTTCTATTTTAATATTTTATCGCTCAACCGTTGCACACTGGCTAAGGTTAGATGCGCATCCTGAATTTATAACTTATAGCGCAGTTATTATTGGCCTCGATGCATTGACAACATTACCTTTTGCAAAGCTCAGGCAACAAGGCAGGCCCCGAAAGTTTGCACTTATCCGTATCATCACCATTTTAATTTACATAGGCTTAACTTATTTTTTTATCTCTGTTTGTCCCAGTATTGCTGCACATGCGCCGGATGGTTTTATTGCAAAATATTATAGAAAAGATTTTGGTGTGGGCTATATTATTATTGCTAATCTTATAGCCTCGGCGGTTGCATTGCTTCTCCTGTTTAAAGAATTATTTTTTATTACATGGAAGTTTAATTCAACAATATGGAAGCAAATGATGATTTACTCTCTTCCATTAATTATTGCAGGTTTTGGAGGTATGATAAATGAAACCTTTGATAGAATAATGCTTGGCTGGTGGGCGCCGGTACATAGCATTGAAGCTGCAAAAAATGAGGTCGGAATTTATAGCGCCTGTTATAAGCTTTCAATCCTGATAAGTCTTTTTATACAGGCATTTCGAATGGGCGCAGAACCTTTCTTTTTTAAACAGGCTGAAGGAAATAATCCCCAGCGCATTTATGCCAGGGTGATGAAATTTTTTGTAATAACCATTACGACAATGTTTCTTGTGGTAGCACTTTATTTAGATGTATGGAAATATTTCCTTAGAAATGAAGCGTATTGGGTTGGCCTTAAAGTAGTGCCTATACTGCTTTTGGCGAATATGTTCCTTGGCATTTACTACAATCTTTCAATATGGTATAAGCTTACGCATAAAACTATATCAGGAGCTTACATCACTTTAATAGGCGCCTTGATAACATTGTTTATTAATTATTTTTTTATCCGCTATTTCAGTTACATGGCCTGTGCATGGGCAACTTTTATTTGCTATGGAAGCATGATGGTTTTATCGTATGTATGGGGACAAAGGCAATACAAAATTCCATATGCAACAAAAAAACTTTGCGCTTACATATTGATTGTAGTGCTTTTATTTTTTATTCATAAAGCAATAATATATTTTTTTACAGGCAATGTTGTAAATCTTGTTACTGCAACTTTTTTATTGTTTGCTTATTTATTATTTGTGTTTAAAATAGAAAGAAAAGAATTTTTCAATTTACTTAACAGGTAAAGATGAAAGTATAATTCGATTGAGAAACTAAACTATTGTTGAATTAAGAAGATTTAAATAAACGCTTATTATCTTTTTTAATTTTTACTTTTGAATCTTTACTTTGACTCATTTTGAAGAAGTTTCTCAAAAAATTATTCGGCCCTTTATTAACCCGCCTTGCATCGAATGCTTCAGCGCCTGATAAAAAAGAAGTTCATAAATCATTAAGCAGGCTGCTTCGCAATTTAAGATCACCTACAGGAAAGCGGGGAATCACGCTTAATATTGATTCTTCTACCGATAAGCTTATTGTTTTCAGCGATCATCACAAAGGCAATAGAGATCATGGGGACGACTTTGCCAATAATGAACCGAATTATCTGGCAGCACTTGATTATTATTTATTGAACAATTTCACCTACATAAATCTTGGCGACAGTGAAGAACTTTGGAAATACACACCTGAACAGGTAATCTCTAAAAATATAACTGCACTTAGAGCAGAAGCCAAATTTCAGCCGGAAGGGAAATATCACAAAACATTTGGCAATCATGATATCACCTGGAAAAATAAATTAGATGTAGACATGTGGTTTAAGAATATATTCAATTTGCCTTTACCGGTGTGGGAAGGCATTTTATTAAAAACTGATATTGGTTCAAAACCACTTTCTATATTTCTTACACATGGTCACCAGGGAGATAAAATGAGTGATAACAATTCACTTAGCACATGGCTTGTAGCCCATGTGTGGCGGCCTGTGCAAAGATACCTGCAGATAAATGTGAACACGCCTGCCAAAGATTATGTGCTTAGAGATAAGCATAATATCATGATGTATGAATGGAGCAGTCACAGAAAAAATTTATTACTGATAACCGGTCATACACATAAACCTGTTTTTGCTTCAGGCAAATATTCTGATCATGAAAATAATAAAATTGATGAAACTCTTCCTGGTAACAAAAACGTTAATCTAAGACCTTCATATTTCAACAGCGGTTGTTGCTGTTACAATGATGGTGATATTACAGGCATAGAGATAGCCGACGGAAAAATCAGCCTGATAAAATGGCATTTACAAAATAACTTATCTTCAAGAGTTGTATTAGAAGAAGCATCGCTGCAGGAAATTGCTAAAGGCCTCGTGCATTAAAAATATTTTGGTTTTTAAAATATTCTTCGTCTTCATCCGTCTGCATAATTGAATGGACGAAGCTTTACACATAGCAGCATCAATGAGCGAGAACAATAAAAACAATATTACTGAAACTATTAAAAGTTACAGTAAGCACCTGCTTAATTTTATAAAAAAACGGGTAGATAATCAGGAAGATGCCGAAGATATTTTACAGGATGTATTTTATCAATTTGCAGGAAACACAAAACCAATTGAGCAAATAACAGCGTGGCTTTTTAGAACTGCAAGAAACAAGATAACAGATAATTACAGGAAGAAAAAACCTGAATTACTTGAAGATGTTTTTTTAGATTCTGATGAAGAAGACGGATTTTCATGGAACGAAGTATTGTTTTCCGACACTTCAAATCCGGAAACTGAATACCTTAAAACCCTTTTCTGGACTACATTACAGGAAGCGCTGGATGAATTACCTGCAGAACAAAGAAATGCATTTGTGCAACATGAACTGGAAGATATACCATTTGAAAAAATAGCGGTGAACACCGGTGTACCTGTTGCTACACTTATCTCACGAAAACGTTACGCTGTGCTACACCTAAGAGAAAGGCTTGCCATTTTAAAGGATGAATTATTAAATTTTTAAAATAAAAAATATGAACAGAAATAAGAGGACAATGCTTAACGAACCAAGGCTTTTAAAATTTATTTTATTTTTTATACTTGCCGTTTTGTTTTTTGGGTTTATAGTTATGGGCTTGTGGAATTCAATCTTGACGGATATTCTGCATGTGTCTAAAATAAATTTTGGTCAGGCTATTGGCATATTAGTACTTTCAAAGATCCTGTTTGGCGGCTTTCGCGGCGGCACCGGCAGAAGAATTAACCGCAGGTGGCAAATTCAACATAAGATGGAATCAATGTCTCCCGAAGAAAGAGAAAAGTTTAAATCTGAATGGAGAAACCGCTGTAACCGTTGGGGGCAGAAGAATACTGATGACACTTCTGAAACAGCAAAGTAAGCAACTATTTAATTAATTATTTATGGAGAGTAATTCCGCAAATGACATACTTGTATTTAAAACAAATATCAGGTTCAAGAATCAGATAAATGCAGTTCGCAGGCATATTGAAGAAGAACCGCAGATCATAAAATGGAATCTTGATCTTCAGGATATTGATAAAATACTTCGTATAGAATCAATTGATCTGCAACCAGCAGTTATAGAAAGTATCGTACAAAAAGCCGGTTACTATTGTGAGGAATTGAAAGATTAAATTCTAAAATTCAATTCTGAGAATACGCAAATAGAATAGGATTAGTGTTTATTTCATTCGACCTGATTTGTGTAATTCGTGTTTCAATTATCCTCTTTTTTGGCATTATTAAATTTAAGGAAAGCGCTTCTTTTTGGTGCCGGCGTTACAGCATTTATTCCTTTTACTCCTTTCCATATAACATCATTAAATTCAAGATCAGGAACTTTATCTTCTTTGGAGAGATCAAACTTTGAAGAGCGTTCTGATAGTTCATTCCACACAAGATTTTTTTCAGTAAGATCAACATTTGCAGGCAATGATGTAAATGCATTTACATTTGATGTGGCTGTAAAGCTGCGCCACATGGGCATTGCAGCTGCATCGTACTGGCTCATAGGTGATATTCCCAATATTAATTCAATGGTACGTAACACACCCGAAGTGGTATAAGGCGTATGATCAACATAATTTCTTTTTACAAAAGGACCGGCAATATAAACAGGGCTTCTATGTGCGTCCACATGATCGGGCCCGTTCTGTGCATCGTCTTCCAAAATAAAAACCACACTTTCTTTCCATACAGGGCTTTTACTTAAATACTCAACAAACATACCTACTGCCAAATCATTATCTGCGACATGAGCAAAAAGTGTAGGTCTTCCTTTAGTCAAACCTTCTGTATGATCATTTATTAGTCGCAAAGAATTAAAATGCGGCAAAGCATTTATTGCAACCAATGAATCAAAATCTTTTTCCCACTGATAAACTCTTGTAGTATCTCTTACGTGCTGATCCCAACTGGTATAATATGGGCAAAAGTGATTTACTAAAACAGGTAAATTGGCCTTGTAATCATCTGCAAATTCTCCATACGTTCTATAACTTACGCCGGCATTTTTGCAATGCTGCCATATAAATCCACTTTTATTATTGGCGATAGCTCTAGTTCCTTCAGCATCATATTCGCCGCCACGGTTACCATAGCTGGTTACCCAATTCTTTTCAAGATAGTCGGTGGCATAAGCGCCCATACTCCAGTTATGCCCGTCTGCACTCACTTCTCCATCCACATAAAAATTATCAAGCAACACAAATTCCTTTGCAAGCTTATGCTGGTTTGGCGTTACATGCTCACCAAATAATACAAGGCTGTTGTCGCCGTTGCCTTCTTTAATATCGCCAAGCACCTGGTCATAAGTTCTGTTTTCTTTGATAATATAAAACACATATTTTATAGGAGAAAGATCGCCGATTCTTTTTGGAATTGGATTTCCATCTTCTCCCTGCGAGAGTAATTCTTTTTGTTTTGTATAAGGCGTGTTATGATAAACCTGTTGTGAATAAATACTCAAGTGCTTTGGTGAAGGAATATTAATAATGCTCATTGTGCCCTTAAATAATCCACCAATATATTGTTCTTTTTGAGGCTTAATTTTTTCGCCTGCCTGGTAAGTTACTGCTTCTTCTTTTTTTGTAGGATTAGGTCCGTACGGGTTAGCCATTGAAGAGAAGCCTTTGCCGTTTGTTACAAATATTTTTTTACCAATCACTTTTACACATGTTGGATACCAGCCTGTTGGTATAAACCCTTTTGAGTGGCTTGTGCCAGGTTTACTTACATCAAAAACAGCAAGACTATTATTATCAGCATTGGCTATGTACAAGGTTTTTTCATCAGGGCTAAGCGCAAGACCGTTGGTAGTAGAGCCTTCCGGCGCATTTGGATAAAGTGAAGCGGTAAGTATTTCAATTACTTTTCTATCTTTTATATTTATTACCGACACTGAATTATCACTTGCATTGGCAACAAATAAATACTTTCCATTTTTAGTTAAGCAAATATCATTGGGATGATCTCCAACTTTAATATCTCCTACAAAAGTTTTTTGCTCCGTGTTAAAAACAGAAATTTTACCGGCTCCCCAAACTGAGACATACAATTCCTTTTTATCCGGCGAAAGCAAACAGGTGTAAGCTTCTGCACCCAAGGCAATTGTATCTCTATCTAACTTTTTTGTTATAAGATTATAGATGTATAAAGAATTATTGTCTTTAGTCACTACATATAATAGATGTTTTTTATCATCAATCTCAATACCTGCCGGAGAAATTTTTTTCGGCCATTTTTTTCCTAATATCAAACTATCTTTTAACTTCAGCTTGTTATTGATTATTGCATATTTTAAAATCCAGTTATCATTTCCGCCGGATGTATATAAATATTTTTCATCAGCGCTGAACTTAAGCCCGAGCCAACTTTTAGCAACTTCTATATTATCTAAAATTCTTTCTGTTTTAACATCAATAAGTTGTATGCTTTGTGTGCTTTGACCGTTATTAGTTACAGCTAAAAATTTTTGTGATGCACTCACAGCAATATTTAATGGCAAATCACCCAATGGTAAACTTCTGCCAGCCGGTGATAAACTCCAGCCATTAGGCAGTGTAAGTTTCTTAGGTAAATTATTTAAATTTTGGGCTTCGCAATGGATGGAAAAATAAAATACAAGTACCGAAAAAAATATTCTTTTCATTTCATAAAGTTAAACTGCTAAATTAATTTTTTTGACTGTGCAGCCCAACAAAAAGTGATTAACCTAACATTAAGTTTACGGATGTTTTTTATGAACAAGGCAATAATTACTTTATAAACTTTTTTAATATCACATGCTTTTTTTTGCAAGAGCGAATAACACTTTTTTATCATCTTCAGATAAAACCTTGCTGCTGTCAATCTGCAAAAAATGTCGTTTGAATGCTTCTATTGCAGCAACACTGTCTCTTATATCATAGCCGACTATACGCAGATTTTCAAGTGGATTAAATGCAGGCGAAACTACAACTCCTGTGGTATCATACCATAACCCAAAACCATTATCAGCTAACAGCTTCCAGGGGAAAAATACATTTGGATCCACCTTTCTTGTTGGCGCAATATCAGCATGACCAATAAAATTAGCCGTTGGAATATTATATTGATTCTTTAAAGCAGTTAATACATTCAGCAGGCTATTTACTTGCACACCGGGGAAAGAATCAAAGCCATTATTATCAAGCTCAATTCCTATTGAAGACGAATTCACATCAGTGAGGTTTCCCCATCTTCCTGCGCCTGCATGCCATGCTCTTAAAAGATCATTGAGCATGTGATGAACGGTTCCATCTTTACAAATTACATAGTGAGCGCTTACCTCTGTACGCTTAAGTGTAAACGTTTGTAATGTTTGCTCACAGCTGTTTTGAGCAGTATGATGTATGATAACAAAATTGGGTTTACGCATACCAAAATTGATAGTGCCAACCCAGGCCGGAGCTGTTATAAAAGAATCTTTAAGCGGATATTTCCGAAGCTGTTTTGCAAATTGCTTTACCTGCTTTTTATATATTTTATTGGTTGATGAATATTTACCCGGAGTACATGAAAGTATACAACCTATTACAATGGAAACAGTAAAAGAACGTAAAAACATTATAGTTATTTAGACTGTAAAATAATCAATTTGAGTGCTGAACTAATGACAGATCTTTAGAATTTGTATAAACAAATTGCGAAGAAAATGAAGATTGAAAGTTGACAAGAAAGGTTGCCTGCTTAAAAAAAAGGTAAATGAAGAAAGTATATAGTTGTATACGATTTGTAAGAAACAACTTTAGATATTCAATTAGCTAATTCTTAACTCACAATTTAATGGTATAAAACTATAGTTGTTAGAAGAATCAGATTACATCTAAGCCACTTCTCCCGGCAACTTTGTTATATAATCTTTTCCCTCTTTCTCTTTACTTAACACATTGTAAGTAACAAAGCCTGCAACCATCATTAAAATTGCACCTAATAAATAAGGAGCTCCCGGAAAATAAACAGAGGTAGATTTTGATGTAAAATGAGCAAACAGGTTTGTCATTATTAGCGGACTTAATATTGAAGTTGCGCTTATTAAACTGGTTAGTGCTCCCTGTAATTCACCTTGTTCATTTGCCGGTACATGACCTGTAATGATTGACTGTAATGAAGGTCCGGCAATTCCGCCAAGGCAATACGGAACAAGGAAAACAAACATCATCCATCCATGGTTTGCAAATGCAAATAATAGTAACCCAACGGCATACAATCCAAAACCAACATAGATGCTTCTTGTATTTCCCAACTTTGGGTTTATATAACGGATAAGTACACCCTGCACAAGCCCTACTAATAAACCCACCACACCCAACGATATACCTATCACCTTCTCACTCCATGCAAAACGCTCAATGCCAAAGTACGCCCAAACACTTTGCACTGCCTGCCCCGCCATATACACGAGGAAAAATGAGATAGCTAATGCACCAACTGCCGGATATTTTTTTAGTTGTTTGAAAGCGCCAAAAGGATTTGCACGCTTCCATTCAAAAGGTCGCCTATTCTCAACAAGTAAAGATTCGGGTAATACAAAGTAACCATACAGAAGATTGATAAAAGTAAGGCCTGCTGCTGCAATAAACGGAACTCTCGATCCATATTGACCAAGCAATCCGCCAACCACAGGGCCTATAATAAATCCAAGCCCAAAGGCTGCTCCAACCATCCCAAAGTTTTTTGCCCTGTCTTCAGGAGCGCTGATATCTGCTATGTAAGCGGTGGCTGTAGTATAGCTTGCACCGGTGATGCCGGCAATGATGCGACCTACAAATAACCAGCCGATGGTAGGCGCAAAAGACAGGAATACATAATCAATTGCAAAGCCAAGTAAGGAGAATAGAAGAACAGGCCTGCGCCCAAATTTATCACTCAAATTACCTAATACAGGAGAGAAGAAAAACTGCATTATAGCATATGCAAAAGTAAGCCAGCCTCCATACTTTGCTGCAGTGCTTATGTTGCCATGAATTAATTCTTCTATCAATTTTGGAAAAACAGGAACTATGATACCAAGTCCTGTTACATCCAAAAGGAGGGTAAAGAAAATGAATTTGAGAGCCGCCTTCCGGTTAACCGCCATTAATTATGCTTTTGTCAAAGATGATTAAAAATGAAATAAGTCTTTGTTGAATTATCTAAAGTTCCGTTACATCTTCATAAACCTGATCAGGTATGAAGACCATTTCTTTTATTGATTAATATATACCCTGCAACAAGCATGATAACAGAAATACCTAAAAAGATGTAATTACCTGTATTGTGATTACGTGAAAATTCAATTACGTTATGCAGTTTTAAAACCTGGTGATCAATTATACCTTCTATAATATTGAATATAGCCCATCCTGATAACAAGCCGCCGCAAAGAACTTTTCCAGAGTAATCTATGTTCTTTTTAGAAAGCAGTTTCCATAGTAAAACTATCCCTGTGAAAACCACGACAAGACAAAACGCATGAAAGATACCATCCCAAAACATGTTGACACTTTTTCCTATATAATTTGTTGAAGGTATTTTATTGGATAACATTTCATGAACCTGTAGTATCTGGTGCAAAACAATTCCATCAATAAATCCGCCTAAACCAATACCTAAAATCATCGAAGCAGTAGTTAATGGAACCGGTGATAGAACGAGCACATGCGGATTGGCAGCTGCCCTGAGTTTATACTTTCTTGTAGCAAGTACCGTTAAAACAGCAACTATAATTGCAAGTACAATAAACGCAGAAAGCATTATAAACAGGTTTGGATAAAAGGCACTGTTATAGATAGCATCGCTTATTTGCTTATTGCAAAGCGGGCATGCATAACTTATGGAACTCATGGCTAATAGTGCCTGAAGAATAATATATTTTTTCACTTTATGATAATTAAGCTGGATAAAAAGACTTCCTTTTAAAGGCCACAATTATTGTTGCTCTCACCAGGTTAACATAAACAAACGCTGATGAATACAACCGGCCGGACGATGAAACGAAATTATTTAATGTAAAATCATCTTTGCAATAAGCACAATTAGTTAAGAAGAAGGCTCCGTGTTGTTTCTTGTTTATTCACCTGTTTCCATTGATGGTGCATCTACAGGTTTTGATTGTGGTGAACCCTTCTGCCTTAAATAAATGGTGAAGAAAACGATACCTAATATGGATAAGAATTCACTCTGCCAGTTTTGAAAAGATTCAAACCATAGCTTGGAATTGCCAAGGTATTGCGTTGCACTTTCAGCAGGCATGCCTTTTAACAATTGCTCTTCATTAAAGTCTTTCCAACTGCCATACCAGTGCAATAGAAAGGATAGAATAAAAAACAGGAAAAAAACAATAGAAAGAGAATTTTTATAAAGGAGAAGAATGAAGCCGCCTTTCTTTACAGGCCATGGAACGTTTTTGCGTTGTGGATTTGGTTCACGGTCAACTTCTTCTTCTTTATCAGGATCTTTAGATTCTGAAGAGCCTTTTTGATAAAGAGATATGCTAAGTATTACGAATAATCCCATTTGTAAAAACTCGCTTTCCCAATTCTCAAATGTTGATTCAAAAAAATGTCCTGAAGTAAAATATTGAGAAAGTGTAACCTGTTTTCCTCCTTCGTCCTTTAATTCCTGGTTGTATTGTTTTAAGCCGGTAACAACCTGCCCGCCAAGTGAAATAATAAATAGTGCAGAAAACACAAGTGACAGTCCATTATTTCGCAGAAACTTTTTCATATTTAAACCTTGTTTAGCTCTTCGTTTCTTTCATGTAATTAATTATTTCCTTACTAAAAAGACAAATATTTTTGAAGGTAT
>CAXSDW010000037.1:0-11366 GCA_964236235.1 uncultured Chitinophagaceae bacterium | reverse complement strand
AGAATTGTAGTTAAAGTACCAAGAGCGAGTTCGCCAACAATATCACTTCATTCCTCTATAAAACCGTATATGTTTTTCGATAATCAAATACTGTTGGATTGCTTTTTAGTTGTGTTTTTATCTGCTCCATCGGATTCATCTTTTTTGTGCTTGCCTTTGCTATTTGATCCAACACTTTTAGCACCCTTTTGATGGCTTTGCTGGCTTTCACCTTTATTTTTTGTTATGGTACCATCTTGTCCTTTACTTCCGGAATTATCTTTATTACTCATAATTTTTTAATTTAACGATAATGTATAATGCAGGTTTATAAAAAATAGTTCACATTTTTACCTGCAACGATAGTGCCATTCACAAAGCATATTATTTCAGGTATTCCGGCGTGATAAAACGCTTTCATTTAAACATTATAAAAATCTGTTTGCTTTAATGTTGCAAACTAAAGTGTCTTCCTTACTCAGCTAAATGATTGTTGGTATTACTTCTCTGTGAGAGGAAATATTTCTGTAGATTTGTTTTGAACGTTTCAGTAAAAACCAGGTATCTCCAAAGGATTGAGCCAAACAGAGTGAAGACCCCGCAAGGCCATCATAGTAATAAGCGGGTTGACGTTTTTATCTTACACAGCGTTATTATTTTGAATCAATTGTATGAAAATCTTAATTATAGATGATGATATTGAGACCTTAACTTCACTGAATTTTTTATTTTCTATAAATAATTATACGGTAGAAACTGAGCCTCTGTGGCAGAACACATTTAATAAAATTGAGCTCTTTAAACCTGATATTATTTTACTTGACATACACCTGCGGGGTGAAGATGGCAGAAACATTTGTAAACAAATAAAAACATTACCGGCCACCAATCATATATATATTATTCTATTTTCTGCAAATCCTTTTCTTCTGTCGGATATGAAAGGGTCTTTTGCAGACGATTTTATAGGCAAGCCTTTTAAGATAGAAGTACTTTTAAAAAAAATCAACTACCGGTATTCTCAAAATTAAACGCATATAACTTTCTGTAATTTAGCTGGCTATAAGAATATAAATATCAATTAATATTATAAGATGAATGAAATTCAAAAATTAAAGGGACAGTCAGCTTTAGTAACAGGTGCAAACAGCGGTATTGGAAAAGCAGTGGCTATTGCTTTAGCAAATGACGGCGCCAATGTGGTAATTAATTTTGTAACACATCCTGAAATGGCTCAGCAGGTAGTAGATGAAATAAAAACCAATGGTGGTAATGCTATTGCTTTGCAGGCCGACGTAAGCAAGGAAACCCAGGTACAGCAAATGTTTCAGGAAATGTATACTGCATTCGGAACAATTGATATTTTAGTAAATAACGCAGGTCTTCAAAAAGATTCTTCATTTGAAAATATGTCTCTTGCAGATTGGCAGTTAGTGATTGATGTAAATTTAACCGGCCAGTTTTTATGCGCAAGGGAAGCAGTAAAAGAATTTTTACGCCGCAATGTTGTGCCCGGAAGAAGTGTAGCTGCAGGAAAAATAATTTGTATGAGCAGTGTGCATGAAGTAATTCCGTGGGGCGGCCATGTAAATTACGCAAGCAGCAAAGGCGGCATAATGATGCTGATGAAAAGTATGGCGCAGGAACTTGCTCCTAAAAGAATAAGGGTTAACAGCATTGCGCCTGGAGCTATCCAAACACCTATTAACCATTCGGCCTGGGCAACGCCGGAAGCATTGAATAGTTTGCTCACACTAATTCCCTATGGCCGGATTGGGCAGCCTGAAGATATAGGAAAAGTTGCTGTATGGCTTTCCAGCGATGAATCTGACTACATTACCGGAGCTACTATTTTTGTAGATGGTGGAATGACTTTATATCCTGGCTTTTCAACAAATGGATAACGGTAACTTAAAAAATAAGTGGCTAAATAAAACGTATAAAAACTTCAACATCATCAGTTGCTAAGCTAAGTAACTGTCTCCTGATTTTTGAGAAAAGTAATGAAACAGAATTAATAATTATAGGTTAAGGTTTTAAATTCATACCTTCATAAACTTCATTTAATCCCCTGGCAGTTTCTAAAGCGCTGTTTCCCTATAAAAATAAAACGTATAAATTATGCTAACGGGGTTCATATCAATTTATCTAAAGGAATACAAAACTTGTTTTTAATTATCTGCGTTCAGGTTCTATTTAATTAAAAAAGATCACATTATCCTGCTGCAAATTGCAATTGTCCCCGTCAACAACCTGAATTAATCTATGCCCTTTAAAGATAAGTGTTGATGAACAATAACATTAAAATATTGCAGCTTGAATATTTGCAGGAAGATGCAGCGCTGGTGCAGGCCAGGCTTCATGAAGCAAATATTTGCTTTGAAGCTATTGTTGCTGATAACATTGAAGCTTTTATAAAAGCATTAAGTGAATTTTTACCGGATATTATACTTGGTGATTATACTGATTCTTTTTCTTTAGGCGATGTTATTGAAACTATAAAGAAAAATGAAAATAAAATTCCATTTATATTAGTTACCAATAAAGCCCCGGAAGTAGTTTCTTTTGATGATAAAGCAATTGATGATTATATTTTCAAAGACAGTTTACATCGCCTTCCCAAAGCTATATTTAATGCTTTGGAAAAATACAGAGCTGAAGCCAACTGCCTTGAAAAAATTAATAAATATCTTAAAGCCAGCGAACAACATCTTAAAAATATATCAGCAGATCTTGAGAATGTAATGAATTATTCTTTAGATGTTATTTGTTCGATTAACAGGGAAGGCAAATTTATACAGGTAAGCGCCGCCTCAGCAAATGTATGGGGATATTCTCCCAAAGAATTAACAGGAAAATTACACATTGATTTTGTTGACCCGGATTATGCCGAGATTACTATAAAGTCAATGGCAGATATAATGTCTGGCAATGCCACTACTAATTTTGAAAATAATTACATTCATAAAAACGGAAGTTCCGTACCTCTTAGCTGGTCTGCAAGGTGGGATGCGGATCAGCAATTAATGTTTTGCGTAGCAAGAGATGCCACTGCTTTAAAAGAAGCAGAAAGGCTGGAGGCCGAATCAGAACATCGGTGGAAAACCATATTCAACAGGGCTAATGATGCCATTTTGTTAACAACCAATACAGGCAAGTACACACAGGTAAACCTTGCGGCAGCAACAATTTTAGGTTATACAACAGACGAACTTTTAAAGCTTTCTGTTATGGATATTGTGGCGCAAAATAATGTGCCCGATAAAAAATTATTGCTTTGGGATGATTTTATAAAAGATGAAAATCAAAGTGGCGTTATTGAATTGAAAAAAAAGAATGGAGATATTATAACATGCCATTACAATGCTGTAGCAAACATTCTTCCGGGCCTGCATCTATCTATATTAACTGATATTACAGAAAGAGCAAAGGCACATAAAAAAATTGATGAGCTTAATATTATTTTAGAAAAACGTGCAGAAGAACTTGCTATATCCAACAAAGAGCTGGAACAATTTGCTTATGTAACCTCACATGATTTGCAGGAACCTCTAAGAATGGTAACAAGTTTTTTACAATTGCTTAAAAGAAAATATGAAAGCCAGCTTGATGAAACTGCGCAAAAATATATAGGCTATGCGGTGGATGGTGCAGATAGAATGAAGACCTTGATTCTTGATTTGCTGGAGTATTCAAGGATAAGTACTTATAAAGAAAATCACATTACAGTTGATTTAAATAAAGTGCTTGCAGGAACGCTGCATACATTAAAAGCGGCGATAGATGAATCTCAGGCATCGGTAATTACTGCAAGCCTGCCGGTAGTACCCGGAAACAAATCTCAGTTAATGCAATTGTTTCAAAACCTGATTGGTAATGCATTAAAATACAGGTCTGCTTTAAAACCGGTTGTAGAAATAGGCTATATTGATAAAGAAGATGAATGGGAATTTTTTGTAAACGATAATGGCATTGGAATAGAACCGAAATTCTTTGAGAAAATATTTATAATCTTTCAAAGACTTCATAACCGTAATGAATATGAAGGAACCGGAATCGGGCTTTCAGTTTGCAAAAGAATTGTTGAATTACACGGAGGAAAAATATGGCTTGAATCTGCAATAGAAACAGGCAGTAAATTTTATTTTACTATACCTAAAAATTAATGCGACGGATATGGAAACAACAGTAAATTCTATGGCTGGTAATAAAGAAGAAAGTGCTTAGCATATGAAACACTCAAACATTTTATTGTTTAAATATAATAGCAGTAATGTAGAACTGCCTGCTGAATCGCTGTGGCTTGATGGTGTAACTTATCTAATAAAAATTAAATGACATTACCCGCTATTAATATTTCAATTCTTATAATAGAAGATAATCCCGGAGATCAGATATTGCTCCAGGAAGATCTGAAAACAAGCCAAACTTTTAATCCCGAATTCACTGTAGTAGGTACGCTTGCAGAAGCGTTTGTTTTATTAAGACATTTACATTTCTCTTTAATTTTTCTTGATCTTTTTTTACCGGACAGTACTGGCCTGGAATCTTTCACAAAGCTTGTAAAAATAAATTCTAAAATTCCGATCATAATTTTTTCGGGCCTTGCAGATACTAATATTTCATTAAAAGCCATTTCTCTTGGCGCCCAGGATTTTCTTATCAAAGGTGATTATTCAAATAAACTATTAGAGAAAACGGTGCTATATAGTATCGAGAGAAAAAGGAATCTCGAAATGATTGAACAGAGCAATGAACAGCTTAACACGATTTCAAAAGCTACAAATGATCTTATATGGGATTGGAACTTGATAACTGATGAAGTTTTGTGGCGGGGCAAAGGCCTCGAAGATCATTTGCCTGATAACATAATAAGTAAAGTAATTCCACATAATTTTTGGGTAACCAATTTGCATCCTGATGAAAGGCAAAAAGTAATTAATTACATATACACTAATATTGAAAAAGGTGTTGGCTCATGGGAAACTGATCACCGCTTTAAAAGGCAGAATGGGACTTATGCATATTTTCATACGAGGGGATATCTCATAAAAAATGAAGAAGAAAAACCGGTAAGAATGATTGGTTCTATGCAGGATATTTCAGAGAGAAAAATTGCAGAGCAACAAGTAATATTGAGTGAACAAAGATTTAAATCACTTGTTCAAAATGGTGGTGATCTTCTGGCGATTTTAGATACAGACGGAAACTATACATATGTAAGTCCAACTTCAAAAAAGATACTTGGTTATGAGCCTGAATTTTTAACAGGAAAAAATGCATTCGATTTTATCCATCCTGATGATGCTGAATATATCCGTGACTCATTAGCAAAGGCGCAAACGGTAAAGTATATTGAAATTCTTCCTTTTCGTTTTCGAAACTTTAAAGGCGAGTGGAGGTTAATAGAAAGCATCATCACAAACCTGTTAGATGATCCGGCAGTTTATGGCATAGTTGTGAATTCAAGAGATATAACTGATAAAAAAAATGCAGAAGAAAAAGTTGCATTGGAGAAAATAATCCGGCAAAATGAAACTACTGAAGCTGTGGTTGCAGCGCAGGAAAGCGAGCGCTCAGAAATTGGAAGAGAGCTGCATGATAATGTAAACCAGCTTTTGGGCGCAACACGCCTTTATATTGATATTGCAAGAAGAGATAATGAAAACAGTGATTCTCTTTTAGCAGAGGCAACAAGCTTTACGCTAAAAGCCATAGAAGAAATAAGAAAGCTTTCAAAATCATTGATCACACCGCTTATAAGAGATATTGGGTTAACAGATAGTATCAGCGATATGATAGAAGATATTGTACTTGTTCATCCCATACAAATAAAATTTGATCCGGGAAATTTTAATACAGATGCTTACAATATAAAGTTTGAACTGAACATATTTAGAATCGTTCAGGAACAGATAAATAATATTTTGAAACATGCACAAGCCAAACTTATTAATATTAATTTCCGGCAAACGGATGATGAACTTTTTATTAGCATAACTGATGATGGTATTGGCTTTGACACCACGCAAAAAAAGAAAGGTGTTGGCATTTCAAATATTATAAGCCGGGCAGAGTTATATAAGGGAGATGTATTAATCAAATCCGCACCCGGCGAAGGTTGCAGGCTGGAAGTGAACTTTTATAAGTCGAAATTATTATTGAATTAATTGTTCTTATTTCATCATCATTTCAATACCTGTTCAAGTTTGTTTTGCAAATCACTTCCGCGTAAAGAAGTTGCAATAATTTTTCCATTAGGGTCTATCAGCACATTATACGGGATTGCTTCAAGATTGTAAAGAGCAACAGCCGCACTACTCCAAAATTTAAGATCACTTATTTGCTTCCACTCAAGGCCGTCTTGTTTTATTGCATTTACCCAATCTGATTTTTCTTTATCAAGTGAAACGCCAAGTATGGTAAAATTTTTGTTCTTAAATTTTTTATAAGCTAAAACAACATTTGGATTTTCTTCACGGCAAGGGCCGCACCAGCTTGCCCAAAAATCAACCAGCACATACTTACCTTTTAAGGAGCTTAATGAAAATAATTTGCCTTCAATATCAGGCATAGTTATATCCGGCGCAATAACATTTGTAGCAGGCTGAACAGATTTACTTTTCGCTTGTTCAAGTTTGAACTCGGCAGCAAGTTCATTTAAAGCGTTGTGCGTTGGAAATTTTTTAGATACAACTTCAACCGCTTTATTGATAAGCTCATTATCAAACCCCTGAGTATAACCTAAAGCAAAAAGTGCCATAACAGGACTTGCAGTTGTATCAATATATGTAATAACAAAATCTTTATACTCGTCGCCTGCGTGCACCAAATCCTGTTCAGCAATGTTGGCAATGCTGTCATTTACATTAGATTGTTTTAATAAATTTATGTTTGCACTGAGACTTTTTAATTTGGTTTGTGATGAATCCAATATAGCAAGAAACTTTTGAAGCGATCTATTTGCCGGTGTTTTAAAATCTGCAGATAAGATACTTTTCCCTTTAGCATCTATATCTGCAGATATCTCATCTTTATCGTTTATAAATATAAAGCCGTCACCTTTTTCAAGCCGTATTCTGTACATGCCTTGTTCTGTGGCGATACCTTTTACAGTAAAATTTCCGTTGGTAAGTTTAGCTGTATCTATTACCTGTGGCTCTTTCTGGCTAAAAAATACTTCTTCTAAAAAGAGGTTTTGGTCAGGAGCGCTTTTTATTTTACCATTAACTGTAAACTCTCCTTTCTTTTTGTTTTCATTATTACATGAAAACAAAAGTATACTGCAAATAACCACAAATATTTTTTTCATTGAAGACAAGTTTATGTACTTAATTTTTCAGTTAATAATTTATTTACCAATTGCATGTCTGCTTTTCCTTTGCTTAATTTTTTCACTTCACCGGCAAATAAACCTATCAGCGCTTTTTTTCCTTTTTTATATTCTTTTACTTTCTCAGGCAAATTATTTATTACTTCATCAACCCAGAATGTTACAGCATCGCTATTGTTTTCCTGTAAAAGATTGAGACCAGTAGCAACTTGCAAAGGATCAGCATCCGGTGTATTTATTAATGCCATAAATAATTTAGAAGATGCAATACTAAAATTTATTTTTCCTTCTTCAACAATATGAATTAGTTGTGCAATCGTTTTAGCAGGTACAGGAAATTTACTTATAGAAATATGATTGTCATTCAGGTATGATTTTACAGGACCAAGCAGCCAATTTGCAGCAGCTTTATAATTAGAAGTATGATTTATTATTGACTCAAAAAAATCAGCAGTTTGTTTATCATCACAAATTACTTTAGCATCATATTCACTCAGCGAATATGAACTGATATATTTGTGCTCAAGCTCGCCAGGCAGTAATGGAATAGATTCTTTAGCGGATTGCAACATTTCATCCGTAATAAAAAAAGGACAAAGATCAGGCTCAGGAAAATAGCGGTAATCATTGGCTTCTTCTTTGGAACGCAAAGAAAATGTTGTTCCTGTTGATGCATCAAAACTTCTTGTTTCCTGCAAGATGGTTTCATTGCTTTCTGCCAGTTCAATAAGCCTTTTTATTTCATACTCAATTGCTTTTTTTACATTACGGATGGAGTTAAGGTTTTTAACTTCCACCTTAGTGCCAAGCCTTGTTTCACCGGCCAGTCTTATGGATATATTGGCATCACATCTCATGCTTCCTTCTTCCATATTTCCATCGCAAATCCCTAAATATCTTACAAGCTTTCGTAATTCAGTTACATAAGCAAATGCTTCTTCTGCGGTGTGCATGTCCGGCTCACTTACAATCTCCAGCAATGGAACTCCGGCACGATTAAGATCTATGCAGGTATAATTTTCATCAAGATCATGAAGACTTTTTCCTGCATCTTCTTCCATATGAATCCGGTTAAGCACAATGTCTCTTTCGCCTGAAGAAGTTTTTATTTTTACAAACCCGTTTTTGCAAATCGGAGTTGTATGCTGCGAAACCTGGTATCCTTTAGGAAGATCAGGGTAGAAATAATTTTTTCTGGCAAAATAATTATTACGTTCTATATCACAGTGTAATGCCATGCCTAATTTTAAAGCATACTCAATAACTTTCTTATTTATCTTTGGTAAAGTACCGGGATGAGCCAGCGATATAGGGCTTACATGCGTATTAGGAGAGCCGCCAAACTGAGCGCTGTCGCCGCAAAACAGCTTACTGTTTGTAAGCAGCTGTGTATGCACTTCAAGGCCAATTACTGCTTCATATTTATTCTGTAAAGCCATTCTGCAAATGTATGAAAAGCAATAAGCATAAAGGTTTTTCCTGTTGTTAATGCCAATAAAAAAGCTGCCTATGTGAGGCAGCTTGTATAAATTTCTTTATTGTATTAAAGATCGGCAGAGTTCATCTTCTTTGAAATTTTTATTTCGAAGCTCATTTCATTTGATCCTCTTTTTGCTTTTACGGTAAAGTTGTCTTTATCTGTTTGTGAAATCTCTTCTCTTACATCACCAACGTTTTTAACTTTTTCGCCATTCACTTCTGTGATAATATCATCTTTCTTCAAACCTGCTTTATCTGCTGCGGAACCATCTTCTACATTAGTTACTTTAACTCCTGCTTCATTTTCAGTGTCTTCAATTCTTACACCTATTTTCTTATTAGGGTTTATCCAAAATTTGTCAAAAGGTTGCATGCCATTATAATTAAAGGGCATGTCGAATTTAAAATCCTTCATCATTGGTCCTTTCATTGAAGGCATATTATTTCTAAACGAAAAGTAATTTGCTGTATTTTTCTTTTCACCTAAGGTTGCTTTTGTATCAGTTAATTTTCCGTTTCTCTGGTAATAAATTTTTACTTCATCTTTCGGTTTTTGAGATGCTACAGCGTCTATCAAATCATCAGGACCGTCAACTTTTTTATCACCTACTTTAGTTATTACATCGCCTTCCTTTAAGCCGGCTCTTTCTGCACTACTTCCTTTTGATACCGAAGTTATTCTTACTCCTTTATCATTTTTTTCTGTGGTGACTCCCAAAAAAGCTTTTGGATTTTCATTGTCATCATTATCATCAAAAATCTGCATATCTTCTCCTCTTCCGCCATCATCTAAAAGCATGCTGTTCCTGTCGTTCCGCAGATTTCTTCTTTTTATAACAGTGATACCATCATCATTATATTCTGATAAAGGCTTCCCGTTTATCGTTACGTCATCACCTTTCATTTCCAATGTAATCTTTGAATCTTTATTACCTTTTTTGCGAATAACAATTTCTTCATTATTGCTTTCCTTTTGTTCGTCGTTCTGGGCAAAAGCGCTGTGATTTATTATGCAGAAAATGCCGAGACATACAATTGATAAAAATATCTTTTTCATGATGTATAATTTTATGTACGAAAATATTAGTAGATCAAATATAGAAATATTTTTGAAATACGAAATATTTCGGAGGTTAAAATTTTTTAAACATCGAAAGAGATAATTATTTTCAGGAGGAAAGTAAGTGTTTTACTTTCTCAATCACTTCTTTAAGTTTTCCTGCATCCTGGCCGCCTGCAGTTGCAAGTGTTTTTTGTCCGCCGCCTCCACCTTTAATTAACGGAGCAATATATTCTTTAATGATCTTTGGCGCTTCAAGATTTTTTGAGGTAACTATAGCTTCGTCGAGCATAACTGCCACATGTGGCTTTGCATCAATAATTGCGGCGATAACAACAACATAATTTTTCAATTCATTTTTTAAAGAGAAACAAATTTTCTTTAGAGAATCTGCATTAGGCACTTCGATAATTTGTCCAATGAAGTTTATCTCATTAATTACTTCCACTTTTTCCAACAATTCATTCTTCACCGAAGACAAATATTTAGCTTCAAACTTTTCCAATTGTTTCTTTAATCCTGCATTCTCAATTACCAAATTTTCAATTCCCTTACTTATATCTTTTGGGTTTTTTAAAGTCTCACGAATTACATTAACCAGGTCGAACTGCTGGTTTATAAATTCCTCAGCCGCTTTTCCACTCACAGCTTCAATACGCCGCACACCAGCACCCACAGCGGCTTCATGCTTTATTTTAAAAATGCCTAATTCACCTGTGTTGCCAACATGAGTACCTCCGCAAAGCTCAATTGAATATGCCGGATCAATAATAACCACTCTTACAACGTCGCCATATTTTTCACCAAACAAAGCCATAGCGCCAGTCTTCATCGCGTCTTCTTTAGGCATTATTTTTATCACAACCGGAATATTTTCCCTTATCTTTTCATTCACTGTCACTTCAATTATTCTGAGTTCCTCATCAGTAACTTTTGCAAAATGAGAAAAGTCAAAACGCAAATGTTCATCATTAACCAAACTTCCTTTTTGAGCTACATGATTGCCAAGCACTTTACGTAAAGCAGCATGCATAAGATGAGTAGCGGTGTGATGTACCTGGGTAGAAATCCTTTTATCCCCATCAATTTTTGCAGTAACTTTTGATGAGATATTTTCAGGAAGCTTTTGTACAAAATGAATGATGAGATCGTTTTCTTTTTTTGTATCTATAACTTCAATTACTTCTTCATCAAAAATTAATTTTCCTTTATCGCCAACCTGGCCGCCACTTTCAGCATAAAAAGGAGTTTCATCTAAAACGACCTGGTAAGATTCTTTACCCTGAGATGTTGTTTTGCGATATTTTAAAACATTACTTTCTGCTTCAAAAATATCATATCCAACAAATTTTGAAGAACCATTTTCTTTTATAACAATATAATCTTCTGTATCAATAATACTTGCAGCACGGCTGCGGTTTTTTTGTTGTTGCATTTCTTTTTCAAAACCGGCTTCATCAATATCTCCGCCAATTTCATGTGCCATGAGTTTTGTTAAGTCTAAAGGAAATCCGT
>CAXSDW010000036.1:0-31605 GCA_964236235.1 uncultured Chitinophagaceae bacterium | reverse complement strand
AGTGTGCTGATGCGCTTTTTTTCAAAACCTTTGGCTTTATACCATAAGCTAAAATAAAAAATGATGATAGGAACACATGCAAATATGAAGGCGTCATTTGAATCAGAACCTAAAAGATTACCCGGAATGAACCATCCAATCGCTCCTGCAATTAAAGCTGGCAAAAATACACTTACAAATATTTTTGAAAGCGGCATATCCCCTTCCTGCGTTGGCTTTATTACATCTGCATGCTTTACATATTTTAATCCCAATGCAAAAATTATTAAGCCCAGCACCATGCCAAAACCTGCAGCAGAAAATGCCTTGCCCCATCCATTATTATCCTGGTACTTGTTATGCAGGTAAGCCGCTACAAAATTGCAAAAGAATGCCCCGATATTTATTCCCATATAAAAAATATTGTAAGCAATATCTTTTTTAGGTCTAAGATCAGGACGATTATAAACGTTTCCTAACAAGGTACTGATGTTAGGCTTAAAAAATCCGTTGCCAATAATTGCACAAAAAAGTCCCGTGTACATTAAGGCATCAGTTCCATTCATTGCAATTAAGAAATATCCCAGCGCTAATAAAGCGCCTCCTAAAAAGATGGATTTTGCATACCCCAGAATCCTATCCGCAACCAGGCCTCCGATAAACGGCGTTAAGTAGATCAACGCCACATAACTGCCTACAATGCTTACTGCAGCTGCATTATCTAAGCCCCGGCCACCATGGCCAACCGTATCAGTTAAATACAAAAAGAAAATTCCAATCATTAAGTAAAATCCAAAACGCTCCCACATTTCGGTAAAAAAAAGTATGTACAAAGCTCTTGGGTGTTTTACTTTTATATTATTAGCTTTTTCCATAGCAAAGTTTTAAAGTATTCATGGCCGCGTTTACGTTTTGTAAATTACTCATAAATCTTATACATCTTTTTAAATTTGTTTGAAGCACAAGGCGGCGTATTTATTTGTTATGAAAGTATAATATAGATTTGATAATCTACTTTTGCCATCCATAAAAAAACGGACATTGAATGGCGCAGTGGTAAATCTAAATTATAATTAATGAATATTCTTATTCTGGGTTCGGGCGGCCGGGAACATGCTTTTGCCTGGAAAATTAAACACAGTAATCTTTGCTCAAATTTATTTATAGCACCCGGTAACGCAGGTACAATGCAATCAGGCGAAAACATAAATGTTAGTGTAAATGATTTTGAAGCATTAAAAGATTTATGCATTAAAAAAAATATTGAAATGGTAGTTGTGGGTCCGGAAGAGCCTCTTGTTAAAGGCATTTATGATTACTTTGGAAATGATAAGGAACTAAAAAAAATAATGGTTATAGGCCCGTCTCAACAGGCAGCACAATTAGAGGGAAGCAAATCCTTTGGCAAAGCATTTATGCAGCGGCACAATATACCTACAGCCTCATATAAGGAATTTGATATGAATAATTACGCTGACGGGTTGGACTATATTAAAAATCATGAATTACCAATAGTACTAAAAGCGGATGGATTGGCTGCCGGAAAAGGCGTATTGATTTGCCAAAATCATGTAGAAGCGCTTAGCGAATATGAGCTTATGATACAGGAAGCAAAATTTGGCGAAGCAGGTAAAAAAGTTGTTGTTGAAGAATTCTTATCTGGTATTGAACTTAGCGTTTTTGTATTAACAGACGGCAAAAATTATTCATTACTTCCGGAGGCAAAAGACTATAAAAGAGTTGGCGAAAGTGATACGGGTTTAAATACAGGCGGAATGGGAGCTATAAGCCCTGTTCCTTTTGCCAGTGATCCTTTTATGCAAAAAGTAATTACAAAAATTATTAAACCAACCATTACAGGATTGCAAAAGGAAAATTTAGATTATAAAGGATTTATTTTTTTTGGCCTTATAAAAGTTAATGATGAACCGGTTGTAATTGAATATAATTGCCGCATGGGTGATCCTGAAACTGAAGTTGTTTTGTTACGATTAAAAAACGATCTGGTAGAGTTGTTTATGGCAACATCGAAGCAGCGGTTAAATGAAGAAAATATTTTAATTGATCCGCGGTATGCAGCCACAATTATGGCAGTGAGCGGAGGTTATCCCGGTGAATATCAAAAAGGCAAAATTATTGATTTTGGATATCTTGAAAATCCTGAAGCAAAAAAACATATTGATGCGGATGGAGGTGTAATGGTTTTTCATGCAGCCACAAAAAATATTTATGGTCAAACTGTAACTGATGGCGGAAGGGTTTTGGCGGTATCGGCTCTTAGTGATACACTTACAGAGGCTGTTGAATTATCAAAAGAAATTTTAAGCCAGATTTATTTTGATGAAATGTACTACAGAAAAGATATTGGCTATGAATTTATCAGGTGATACAATCAAACTATGGTAACAAGTTATTTATACATACTACCTTTGCAGTAACACTATTATCAAATGTTTCACGTTGTTAATTCAAATTATTTCCTACAACTTTGCAGGCATTAATTACTTTTCAATCGTCACCCTCAAAGCATGGGCCTTTTTAATTTTTTTACGCAGGAGATTGCGATAGACCTTGGTACGGCAAATACACTTATTATACATAATGATGTGGTGGTGGTAAATGAGCCGTCTATTGTTGCATTGGATAGAAATAATCCTAAAAATATTTTAGCTGTTGGTAAAAAGGCATTGATGATGCATGAAAAAACTCATGAAAGTATTCGTACCGTTCGGCCGCTAAAAGATGGTGTAATTGCAGATTTTAATGCAGCAGAGCTGATGATAAGGGAGATGATAAAAATGATCTATCCCAAAAAACCATGGTTTGCACCAAGCTGGCGCATGATGATTTGTATACCAAGCAGCATTACCGAAGTAGAAAAGAGAGCAGTAAGAGATAGCGCTGAACAGGCCGGCGCTAAAGAAGTATACTTGCTGCATGAGCCTATGGCTGCGGCTTTGGGCATTGGTATTGATGTGGAAGAACCTGTTGGTAATATGATAATTGATATTGGAGGAGGCACAACAGGTATTACTGTAATCGCCCTGGCAGGTATCGTTTGCGATCAATCTATACGCATTGCAGGGGATGAATTTACCGCGGATATAATGGAAGCATTGCGTCGTTACCATAGTCTTTTAATTGGTGAACGTACTGCAGAACAAATTAAAATACAAATTGGTGCTTCTTCAAAAGATCTTGAAAATCCGCCTGACGACATTCCTGTAAATGGCCGTGATCTTGTAACCGGAATTCCCAAACAAATATTTGTAAGCTACCAGGAAGTGGCTGAAGCACTGGATAAATCAATTTTTAAAATTGAAGAAGCAATTCTTAAAGCATTAGAAACCACACCGCCCGAACTGGCATCAGATATTTACCGCAGAGGCTTATATCTCACAGGTGGCGGCGCCTTGCTGAGAGGACTTGATAAAAGAATTGCAGCAAAAATTAAATTGCCTGTACATATTGCTGATGATCCTTTAAAAAGTGTAGTAAGGGGAACCGGAATTGCCTTAAAACATTATGACCGTTATCCTTTTGTGATGAGATAAAATCAAAAAGTCATTTGTCAATGTTATCATTAAAAGCTTTTTGTTTAAAACCTTAAATACTTCTTTTTATTTTTATATTGACTTATGACTCATAGCCACCATAATCCTGCAATAATAAATCCCATGTGTGCGTAACATTTTTATTTTCATTCGCAGATATTTTACTTTCTTCTTTTTTTTAATCCTTGAAGGTCTTTGTTTTTACATGCTTTTTAAATACAACCGTTATCATAATGCGGTTTTTATGAGTGCTGCCAATGAGATAACAGGTAAGGCATATAAGCAATATAATAATGTTGAATATTATTTTCAGCTAAAAATAACCAACGACTCATTAGTAAAAGCAAATGAGAAACTGTATAATAAATTAAAACAGGATTTTGAGATACCTGATACTGCAAAGCATATTATTATTGATACCATTAAAATTGATTCTCTTGAAAAGTACAGGAAGTTTTTATATATGCCGGCAAAGGTTATTGCAAATTCAGTAAATCTTCCTAATAATTATATACAGCTAAGCCGTGGTGCTATGCAGGGCATTTCAAAAGATCTTGGCGTAATTGATATTAATAATAATGTAGTAGGAACTGTAATTGACATAAGTAATAATTACGCTGTTGTGATGAGTTTATTACACATGCAAAGTAATATAAGCGCAAAGCTTAAAAAAACTGGAGAAGAAGGTTCTGTAATCTGGGACGGCGATCAACCTAATATAGTTTTGCTTAAAGGCATTTCAAAAAGCGTAAAAGTATTACCTGGCGATTCAGTGGTAACCAGTGGTTTTACAGACCGATTTCCTTATGGAATGATGATAGGGAAAGTTAGTGCTGTAATGCTTGAAAAGAAGACTAATAATTACATTATAAAAATTAAAACTGCAGCTAATTTTTATAATCTTCAGTTTGTATACATTATTAATAATCTTAAAAAGGAAGAACCTTCACAACTACTAAAGCGGGTGCAAAAAACGAATGAGTAGCCTTATTAAAAATATAATCCGTTTTATTTTTTTTATCCTGGTGCAGGTTTTTGAGCTCAATAATATTCCGCCGCTTCATCATTTTGTAAACCCATACATATACTTCTTATTTATTCTTTGGCTTCCTTTTAAAATTGGCCGGCGAACCCTTATGGCGGTCGCTTTTGCATTAGGGCTTTGCCTTGATTATTTTACTAAAACTCCCGGGTTACACGCTGCTCCATGTGTCTTAATTGCTTACCTGCGCCCTTTTTTAATTAACCTGCTTATTCCGCAGGATATTGCCGATACAAATTATGATGAACCCTCAATAAAGAGTATGGGCTTTGCTCCTTACTTTACTTATGCAGCAGTGTTGACTTTAGTACATCACGCTTTTCTTTTTTTATTGGAGGCGTTGCAATTCGGCGGATTTTTATATTTTATTGTAAAAACTTTTTTATCCGTTGCCATAAGTTTGCTTCTTATATTGATTGTAGAATTTCTCTTTGTTCGTAAACAAAGATTCAGAACAAACACTGCTTAGTAGTAAATTTGTTTTTCTCAATCTTTTTTTACATAAACCTCCGAATTTTTATACTAAGTGTCTGTTTATAATCAATCAAGAAAAAATGTTATAAGTCTCATCTTCATTACACTGGCCTGTATAATTATTTTCCAGTTATTTAATCTGCAAATATTAAATACAAAATATTCAGTAATGGCTGATGAACAAGGAAAGTTTAGAAAAGTAATTTATCCTGACAGGGGAATTTTATACGATAGAAGAGGTAAGGCGGTACTTCAGAATACTACAATTTATGATTTAATGGTTACGCCATCTAAATTAAAATTATTAGATACAATTGCGCTTTGCAATATTTTAAATATTGATACAGTTGAATTTAGAAAAAGAATTATTAATGCAATTATTAAAAACAGAAGTTACCGCCCATCTGTATTTGAAGCTTTACTGCCGGATGATAAAATAGCAAAGCTGAATGAGAGTATGTATAAGTTCGTTCCTGCATTTTATTTACAGGAAAGGCCTGTTCGGGATTATCCTTATGATGCTGCCGGAAACATATTAGGTTATTTATCAGAAGTAGATTCCGCTTTTTTAAACAGGCATTCCGGTGAAGGTTACCAGATCGGTGACTATGCCGGTAAAACTGGATTGGAAAGAACTTATGAAAAGGTTTTAATGGGACAGCGTGGCATTGAATTTTGGAAGAGAGATAATAAAAACCGCTTAACTGACAGAGTAGAAAAGGGAAGGTATGATACACCTGCAGTTGCCGGTCAAAATATGTACATGTCTTTGGATATTGAATTGCAAAAATTAGGGGAAAAATTAATGCAAAATAAATTGGGATCAATAGTGGCGATTGACCCTAAAACCGGGGGGATACTAACAATGGTAAGCAGCCCTACTTTTAAACCTAAATTGCTAACCGGTGCAGAAAGAAGAAAACATATTGGTGAATTATTATTAAATCCTGCACTGCCATTGTTGAACAGGTCAGTTGGCGCTACTTATTCCCCAGGCTCAACTTTTAAAACCTTACAGGCATTAGTAGGATTACATGAAGGAGTAATAAATACTCATTTCAAAGTTACCTGCACCGGTGCTTTTTATGGTTGTGGCTACGGCCACCCAATGAAATGCCTTGACAAAGGAACATTTGATCTTAAAAGTGCTATCACCATTTCAGACAATACTTATTTTGCAACAGTAATGCAACGGGTTATTAATAATCCAAAATATCCAAATGTTGATAGCAGTCTTGCCAATTGGGACAGGTACATGTATGCTTTTGGCCTTGGCCATAAATTAGGGGTTGATGTTCCTTCTGAAAAAAGAGGATACATTCCTACTCCGGCATTCTTTAATAAAAGTTATGGTGAAGGAAGGTGGAATTATTGCAACTTCCGGTCTGTAAGCATTGGCCAGGGTGAAGTAGATGTAACACCTATACAGGTAGCTAACGAAATGGCATATATTGCCAATAAAGGGTGGTACAAAATACCGCATTTAATAGATTCTATTGAAGGCGGAGATGAATTTAGGATGCTGCAACAATTTAACGAAAAGCATAGTACCATTGATATTCCGGATAGTGTGTTTGAAGTAGTGCACGATGGAATGCAAGGTGTAGTGGAAAGAGGAACAGGGATCGGCGCTAAAGTAGCAGGCATCACTATTTGCGGAAAAACAGGTACAGTTGAAAATTATTATCGTGGTGTAAAGCAGCAAAATCACTCATTTTTTTGTGGCTTCGCACCAAGAGAAAACCCAAAGATTGCCATAATGTGTGTTGTGGAAAACAGCGGTCGCTTTGGTGGTACATATGCTGCACCTATCGTTGGGTTAATGATTGAAAAGTATTTAAAGGATTCTATAACTGACCCTGCAAGGTTAGCAAGGATTGAACAATTATCAAATTTAAATTTGATGCCTCCAAGGATTTTTATTGAATTAAAAAGGCAGGATTCAATTATGCATGCAAAAGATTCGGCTTATCTTATAGCAAAGGGTTACATTAAAATTATAAAAGATACCGCAGGGCTTGATGATGATGATGAAACCGAGGCTTTAGACAAAATAAAAAAAGATAAAGAAGTTTACAATAAAATTTTGCCTTTTAAAAACAGCAGCAATAACAGTGATAGCGGCAACCAGCTTCAAAATCAACCTGAAGCCATTTTACCTGAGAAAAAGGTAAAGCCACAATCACAGGATACAATAAAACACTGATGAAATCTTAAAATAATAACTATAAAAATTTTAAGGATAAACATATAAAATAATGCCGCAAAAAAATCCGTCTATAGGTAAAGGTGTCGACTGGATAATGATTTCATTGTACATTATAATTGCCTGCATTGGATTATTATGCATTTTTTCAGTAGAATATAAAAGTGGCGATAAAATACTTGAAAATTTTTTAGGCTTTAAAAAAGAATATAGCAAACAATTATATTTTTTTTTAGGCAGTATAGTGGCAGCGATATTTATTTTACTAACTGATAGCAAATTTTTTACTGCCACTGCTAACTTAAGCTATGTTTTTGGCATACTCTTAATATTGGCAACCTTTGTGGTTGGTAAAGAAGTGGGTGGGTCTAAAAGCTGGATACCACTCGGCGTTATGAATATTCAGCCCGTTGAGCTCGGCAAAATTTTTACTTCACTTGCATTGGCAAAATACCTTTCTCTTACAGAAACTAATTTTTCCAGATCACGATCGCAAATTATTGCTGCAGCCATTGCTTTTACTCCGGCTATTTTATCAATTTTACAAAAGGAACCAGGCGCCGCTGTAGTTTATTTTTCATTTGCTATTGCATTTTACCGTGAAGGATTACCTGCTATTTATCTTATATTATTTTTTTCGTTAGTAGTATTAATTATTGCCAGTATTGTAATGCCGCCAAATACTTTGTTTATAATACTTACTATAGTAGCTGGTTTCTTTATTTATTTGTTTAGAAAAAAAATAAAACGAGATAAAGCTATTTTAATCGTTATAGCAGGCTCCTGGCTTTTAAGTGTTGGAGTACAAAAATTTTTAGTGCCTGCTTTATTTGAAAAAGTACTTAAACCTCACCAGGTAGTACGCATATTTTCAACATTCGGAATTGATGATTATAAATTTGAAAGTAAAGAGCGAACAGCAGAAATTGAAAAAGAATTTTTAAAGCTGGGCACAGTAAAAAAAGCAGCAGGCGAAAAGGTAGAAAGCTACAATGTTAAACAATCCAAAATAGCAATTGGAGGAGGAGGATTTTGGGGTAAAGGTTTATTGCAGGGCACACAAACTCGGGGCGAATTTGTACCGGCACAAAATACCGATTTCATTTTTTCATCTATTGGTGAAAGTTTTGGGTTTGTGGGATGCGTAATATTAGTGTTATTATATTTTGGAATGATGCTGCGCTTAATTTTTTTGGCCGAACGGCAGCGCAGCACATTTAGCAGGGTTTATATCTATTGTGTTTCAGGCATAATTTTTTTTCATGTGGTTTTAAATGTTTGCATGACGATTGGCCTTGCGCCATCTCCCGGTATTACCTTGCCTTTATTAAGTTATGGCGGATCATCGCTTCTTACGTTTACTATTTTGTTGTTTATTGCGATAAGATTAGATGCTGACAGGCAAATGGTTTTAAGATAGAAGCCAGGCCTTGTAGATCTTTTGGAAGATAGACTTTGAATCAATTTTTAGAATGGAAAGCGGATTTAATTATTTTGCAGCCGTTCTTTATAAAGGATACTTAAATTTAGCGTTTCTAATTTCCCTGCAGAGGATAAACGTATGAAAATTATTCCACTTAGCGAAGGTGCATTTACAATTGATAAAACAAAACAATTTATTCCATTTGATGTTGAAAATGACAAGTTGCAGCAAAGATCTGTTGGTAGCTTATTGGTAGAAATACAACCTTTTGCCATTGTTACATCCAACGATATTTTACTATTAGATACCGGACTGGGTTTTAGCAACAAAGATGGAACATTACAAATTCACCAAAATCTTATAAATAATAATATCAATCCTTTGGATGTTACCAAAGTTTTATTATCACATCTTCATAAAGATCATGCCGGCGGAATAAGCAAAGAAGATAAAATGTTATCTCAAAAAAAATTGAGTTTTCCTAATGCTACTTATTATGTTAACAGGCACGAACTTGATTATGCACTTGCCAATAATTCATCATCTTACATTGCAGATGAATTTAAAATATTAGCACAGTCTGCTAATGTAAAATATACCGAAAATAATGGATTGATTGATGATTATATATCTTACGAGGTCACATCAGCACATAGCGCTTTTCACCAGGTATTTTGGATTGAAGCTGAAAATAAAAAAATATTTTTTGGAGGCGATGATGCACCTCAGTTGCAGCAAATGAAAAGCAGGTTTGTGGCCAAGTATGATTTTGATGGAAAAAAATGTATGGAATTAAGAAAGCAATGGTGGGAACAGGGTCAAAAAGAGAAGTGGACCTTTTTATTTTACCATGATATTAAATATCCTTTATTTGAATTTTGATAAAAGGCCTGCCCTAAAAAGGGCCGGCCGTTGCTAACCTATGAAAAACACCTAATCACAAAAATAGGCGAATTTTTAACTTTTACAAGTATTCATCAAATTTTCAAAACTAATTTTTTATAGATGCCCTGGTTGAACTTACTAACGGTTTTTTAATAACCGTTGTTGGTTGTTGTTTCTTAACCGTTGTAATAATATACCTCTAAATTCACGCTCCGCATTAAAGAGTGTATTCATTCTGGGCTGTCCTAAAACCTGTATAAACTGAGACCGGTATTTTTTACGGATATTTAATTGCTTTTCTTCATTATCAAGCACATCTCCGTCATTATTTTTATCTCTGTTGAGTGATTTCATTTCACTTTCATATTGGCTGTATAAAGGCCAGAAGCGCTGCGCTTCATCAGATGTAAGCGATAGTTTTTCAGTAATAAATGCAATCTTTAGAGCCTGTATTTTATCAGCTCTTTTACCTTCATCGTCCTGTGCTTTTACGAAAGAAAAGCTAAAGAGTATACAAGTAATTATAAATAAAATTTTTTTCATAGCGTTTCTTTTAATTCCCGTTATTCTTTACATCAATTTTATGTAAATAATTATTCAAAGTGTTTTCATCAATCAAATAATCCTGTTCCGAAGGAAGATCTTTAGCGTCTATACTTGCAGCAAGTGTTGCATCATCAGCATCGGTACTGGTATTTTCCAGGTATTTTATTATATCATCGTCAGTAAGGTTCGCTATGCCAGCATTTATTTGTTGTTGATCTTTATATTTTGAAGCGTCTTTAACATAGGAAGGAATGTTATTGTTATTTGCAACCTGCAAGTGTTCGGCAGAATTATTTTTTGTCCAAAGAGCGCTCACAGCCATTATTCCTGTAAGCACCGCCGCTGCAGCGTAGTTCCAAAAAGTGCTTCTTCTTTTCATCACCACCACTTTTGGTGGCTGTATCTTATTAAAAATTTTGCCTGCTAATGTGTCAAAATATCCGACAGGAACTGTGAACACATTTTTATTTTTTAAGGCATCTAACATCGGAGAAATGTGATCTGGTTCTTCTGATGAATTCTCTTGTTCTAAACTTTTTATCTTTGATAAAATATTACCCGGAAGACTATCAAAATATCCTTCCGGAACTTTAAAAAAATGGGTTTCAGAGGCTGGCAAAATGAAACTTTCGCCTTTTATTTTTTGTGAAAGCTCCCCGGTAAGACCTGAGAAATAATCCTGAGGTACAGAAAAGACATTTGTTTTTTCCTGCTCAGCTAAAAACGGGCTAACAGCTTTTAATTCATCATAAATAAGTGGCGAATGTTTCATTGCTTTTTAAGACCTTTAAGACTAAAAAAAGTTTAATTGTTTAGTATGTAATCTTCAATTTTTTTCGCCGCATGGTGATAACTGGCTTTTAAAGCTCCAGCGCTGGTATCCAACACTTTACTCATTTCGTCGTACGGCATTTCATCATAATACCTCAGGTTAAAAACTATTCTTTGCTTTTCAGGAAGTTTTTGTATGCCTAATTGCAACTTCCATTCAAGCTTTGAGGCATCAAAATTTGTATCAGATTTTAAACGGTTACTTAAGCCATTTTCAACATCACTTAATGATACTGAAGCCCGCTTTTTTAGTTGTTCCAAAAAAGTAAGAGATTCATTGGTTGCTATGCGATAAAGCCATGTATACAACTGGCTGTCTTCCCTAAAGTTTTCTAATCCTTTCCACACTTTGATAAACATATTTTGTAAAACATCATTAGCATCATCATGATTAATAACCATTCTGCGAATGTGCCAATATAATTTTTCCTGGTACTTTTTTACAATAGAAGTAAACGCCTGCTCTTTAGTAGCAGGATTGTTAAACATAAACAATAGTTCCTGATCATCCTGATGCACCATAGATTTATTTTGCCGGCAATAAAAGTAAAAAAACCAATCGTATGATTGGTTTATTATATAAAAGTTTAACTAACATAATTTGTATTATCCTTCTTTTCTTTTTATAACTTTTTCAGCGGCGGCTACAATATCAGGAGTGTCCAGGCCATATTTTTTTAGCAATTCCAGCGGTGGGCCACTTTCTCCAAAAGTATCTTTAGTTCCTACATATTCAATCGGTATAGGAAAATTTCCGGCGGCTACCTGTGCAACACTTTCTCCCAGGCCACCCAAAACATTGTGTTCTTTTGCAGTTACAGCACATTTGGTTTTAGTAATTGATTTTATAATGGCTTCTGCATCCAATGGCTTTATGGTGTGTATATTAATTACCTCAACACTCAATCCTTTTTCTTCCAGAATTTTTCCTGCTTCTATTGCTTTCCATACAAGATGGCCGCAGGCAAAAATACTCACATCAGTTCCTTCAGAAAATACCTGAGCTTTACCGATCTCAAAGTCATTTTCTTCAGTAAAGTTTGGCCACTTTGGGCGGCCAAAGCGAAGGTAAACAGGTCCTTTATAATCAGCAATGGCAATGGTTGCAGCTTTTGCCTGGTTAAAATCACATGGAACAATAACCGTCATGCCAGGCAGCAATTTCATCATTCCTATATCTTCAAGAATCTGGTGAGTTGCGCAATCTTCGCCCAAAGTTAAGCCTGCGTGAGAAGCACAAACCTTCACATTTTTTAGTGCTATATGCAATGGACTGACGGATCTGATCGTAAACCCTGCCGGTTGAAAAATTAGCAAACGTTGTTGTATAAGGAATCTTTTCCCCGATAGTTAAGCCGGCTGCTATGCCCATCATGCATTAAACTGACTCATCTTCTTTTAATTTCAATTCCCAATTCCAGGCAGTGCTCATCATATCATCTAAAGAATATTGCGGGTTCCAACCTAACTCTTTTTTTGCGAGTTCGTTGTTAGCATATACCGCAACAATATCGCCTGGCCTTCTGGGGCCGATAACATAATTCAATTTTACACCACTTACTTTTTCAAAAGCTTTTATAGCTTCTAAAACCGTTACACCATTGCCTGTGCCCAGATTGAAAATTTCTGTTGGCATTTTATTTTTACCTGCAATTAAATATTGCAATGCCAATGTATGCGCATTTGCAATATCGCATACATGCACATAATCACGAATACATGAGCCATCTCTTGTTGGATAATCGTCTCCAAACACGGTTAATTCTGGCAATTTGCCAATGGCTGTTTGCGTTATTGCAGGCACAAGATTAGAAGGTTTTCCTAATGGCATTTCTCCTATAAGGCAAGATGGATGACATCCGACCGGATTAAAATACCTTAATAATATACTTTTTACGGGAATACTTTTAGTAGACTCAGTTACAATTTCTTCGCCCATTTGTTTGGTAAATCCATAAGGCGATTCCGCTGGTTTTGTTGGGGTAGTTTCCGTAACCGGTATTTCATCAGGATTGCCATAAACTGTACAGGAAGACGAGAAGATAAAATTGGAAACTGAAAATTCCTTTACACATTTAAGTATGTTGATCAAAGAAAAGAGATTGTTCTCAAAATAAAGCAAGGGCTCATTTACAGATTCGCCAACTGATTTATATGCAGCAAAATGAATGATGCCTTGTATATCAGGATTCTCATGAAAGATGGCAAAAGTTTCATCGTATTTACAGAGATCAACCCGATAGTTTTTCACTCTTATACCGGTAATTTTTTCTATGCCATCAAGCAAAACCGGTGTTGAGCGTGAGTTGTTATCTACAGAAATTACATCAAAACCATTTTGCAATAAATCAACAATAGTATGTGAGCCAATGTAACCACAGCCTCCGGTAACTAATATTTTCATCATATTGCAAAGAAAGAAAAATTCATACAAACGAGGAATAGTATTAGCCGATTATTTCAAGTTAGCTAATAAATAAATTCATTATCCAAAAAATTAAGGCTGCTATTAAACCACTTACCGGAATTGTAAGTATCCATGCCCAAAGAAGATTGATAGTAACGCCCCATCTTACGGCTGATAACCTTTTTGTAGCGCCCACTCCTATTATTGAACCAGTGATAGTATGTGTTGTGCTCACCGGTATTTTTAGAGCTTCTGTTACAAATAAGGTAATGGCTCCTGCTGTTTCTGCGGCTACGCCTTCAAATGGAGTAACCTTGGTAATTTTTGTGCCCATTGTTTTTATTATTTTCCATCCGCCGCTCATAGTGCCAAGAGCGATGGATGTATAACAGGCGATTGGCACCCATACCGGCATATCTTTAAATTCATGAATATTTCCATTGGCAATTAATGCTGCAGTGATAATACCCATAACCTTTTGCGCATCATTTCCACCATGGCCAATGCTGAAGGCTGCTGAAGATAAAAGCTGGAAACGTTTGAAATACTTATTTGCTCTTGCCGTGTTTAAGGTGTTTAAATAAAAAGTAAAAACAGCAAGGGCCATAAGTATGGAAGAGAGTAATATCCATTTAAAATTTTTATTATAGAAAATTACTTGCGTAATATAGGTTTTGTAATGTGTTGCTTCACTAAGAACTTTCCTGTTAAACTCCAGCGAGTTATAAAGAAAAAGTATCACTGCCAATATCACAACTGTGGAAATTATTTTAGGTACAATACCTTTTCTAAATGAATTTATAAACCATATGGAAATAATGTAGGCCATTATCATTCCTATAATAGGTGCTATAAATATGAAGCCGACTGTTTTTATTACCGGGTCTGGATTTACTGAGTGCAGCCCTGCATGAGCAATTGCCGCACCTGCAAAGCCGCCTATTAAAGTATGTGATGAAGATGATGGTATGCCAAACCACCAGGTAAGTAAATTCCAGATTATGGCTGCTATTATTCCTGAGCAAACAACCGGCATGGTAATAAATTCCTGCTTAACCGTTTTAACAATGGTATTGGCAACACCATGATCTTTAAAAATAAAAAAGGCTGCAAAATTAAAAAATGCTGCCCATACCACTGCCTGAAAAGGAGTAAGCACTTTGGTAGATACGATTGTGGCGATTGAATTTGCAGCATCATGAAAGCCATTTATATAATCGAAAATGAGCGCCAGTATTATTATAATTACCAGAAATGACATACCTGAAAGTTGAAGATTTTATTTGTTTCTACTGAACCTGTTATTTTTAAAAGCTGACTTGTTCAATTTTAACTTCAGTTAAGCATATTTAATTATAATAGATTCAATTACGTTAGCCGCATCTTCACATTTGTCAGTAACAATTTCCATCACCTGGTATATTTCTCGCTTCTTAATTACTTCCTTAGCATCAGGTTCAGTATCAAACAATCTTTCAATACTCATATCAAACACATCGTCTGCCTGGTTTTCAATACTATTAATAGCAACCATTGCGTCTGTAATGCGACGTAAATTTTTCATATTGCGCAATTCGCCTACAGCTTTTTGCACTTCTGAACAGGCATGTCTTATAAGGTCGGCCATTTTTTGTATGCCCTCATCGCTGGGATTAACTTTATAAAAGTTTATTTTTTTTGCCGTGGCATATATATAATCAGAAACATCATCTAAAGCATTTGCCAGCGAATGAATGTCTTCCCTGTCAAACGGAGTTATAAAATTTCGACCAAGCTCTGTAAAAATCCGGTGTGTATAATCATCGTTTACATGCTCCATATCTTCTATTTCTTTAATTAATAAACCTCTTTTTTCAAAGTCGGTTTCCTGCACAATACGTTTAAGCGTTTCCCCCATTTTCATAACAGTTTCCGCTACGCTTTCAAATAGTTGAAAAAAAACCTTGTCTTTTGGTAAAAAAATCTTTAAAAAAGAATTAGAAGCCATTGTGTTGTTTTAATCGGTAAAAATAAAACTATCAATGCCGAAAGCAGGTATTTTGCATTTGTTAATGATTTCTTAACATTGGGTTGTTAATAATATATTTGTTCGCTTAAAATATGAAATCAATTTATACACGTCGTACTTCTTTACTCGTATTTATTACGTTGCTATCCTGTTGCTGCAAGGCGCAATTTTTAATGGATATGATTGATACTACCAGTAATTTAGGTAAGTCAGTATTATCGGTTTCTAAAAGATTTGATAATGTTAGAATTGGCGGATATATACAGCCTCAGTTTCAGATGATACAGCAAAAGGGTGGTAAAAGCTATAATGGTGGCGACTTTGTACCTAATGTAAACAACCGGTTTATGCTTAGGCGTGGCCGGATAAGATTTGATTATGTTCATTTCAATAGCAACAGTAAACCTTCAGTACAATTCGTATTTCAATTTGATGGTACAGAAAGGGGCGTTTTTATCCGTGACTTTTGGGGAAGAATATTTGAAAATAAGTTCAGGCTTTTTGCATTTGCAATAGGCATGTTTGCCAGGCCTTTTAGCTATGAATTAAATTTATCTTCATCAGACAGGGAAAGTCCGGAACGGGGAAGGATGAGCCAGATACTGATGAAAACAGAAAGAGACATGGGCGCCATGATCACCTTTGAACCGCGAAAACCAAATCATCCTTTAAAGTATTTAAAAATTGATGCCGGAATGTTTAACGGCCCCGGCCTTAATGCGCCTGCAGATTATGACAGCCATAAAGATTTTATAAGCCGTATCGCATTAAAGCCTTACCCGGTTTTTAAAAATGTGCAGCTTTCATTGGCAGCATCTTATTTAGATGGCGGCATCTTACAAAACACAAAATATATCAACACTACTTCCGCATTAGATGGAACAAAATATTTTAGGCAAGATTCATCTTTACAAAATATAGGAAAGATTGCACCACGAAAATATTATGGCGCTGATATACAACTAAAGATAAAAGAGAAGGCAGGCTTTACTGAGTTGCGTGCTGAATTTATTGCCGGCAAACAAACTTCATTTGCCAATACAAGTGAAACTCCTGCAATCGTTCCATCTGATATTTCAGGAGCATTATACATAAGGAAATTTAACGGTGCTTATTTTTATTTTTTACAAAATATAGTAAGTATAAAGCATCAACTGGTAATAAAATATGATTGGTACGATCCAAATACTGATGTTGCAGAAAATGATATTGGTAAGCCCGGTGCAAACATTAACGAGGCAAACATAAAATATTCAACCTTAGGCTTTGGTTACATTTATTACATTAATGAAAACGTAAAATTGCTGTTGTGGTACGATAAAGTAACCAATGAAAAAACGTTGCTGCCCAACTATAGCAGGGATTTAAAAGATAATGTGTTTACCTGCAGATTGCAGTTTAGGTTTTAGATTTTCTAAATCTTTTAGTTTATAAAATACTTCACATTGGTTTATTGTTCTAATAATTGATGAACAAAGCCTTATGTATTAGTAACGTCTACATAAATAAGCTTATAAGAGTAAAAATTTTATCCAGGTAACTTTTTGGTAACATTCAGGTAACCATTTGGTAACATTGAAGGTATCTCTTTGCATAAAAATTGAAATATGTGTAAACGAATACTTTTTTATTTATTATTACTATTAATTACTACTAGACTTACAGCGCAGGAAACTACTGCTACCATTAGTGGTTCGGTGTATGATAATAAAGGCGCATTAATTTCCGGGGCATCTGTTGTGGTTAAGCATGAGCCAACAGGTTTTGTTACCGGCACCACAACAAACAATAAAGGCTTGTTTGTAATTCCTAATTTAAAACCGGGCGGTCCTTATACAGTTACCATTTCATTTGTAGGTTTTAATGAGCAAAAGATGGAAAACATTAATCTTTCTTTAGGCAATAATCCTGATGCAAATATTGTAATGGTATCAAATGATAAGGCCTTGCAGGAAGTAGTGATTTCCGGTACAAGAAGAGCGTCAGGATCAGGCATTAATATAGGCAGAGCCCAGATGAATGTATTACCTACGCTTGGAAGAAGCCTTAGTGATTTTACCCGTTTAACGCCCCAATCTAATAACAACTCTTTTGCAGGAACTAACTTCCGTTATAATAATGTAACCCTCGACGGCGCTATAAATAATGATGCCATCGGGTTTAGTAATTCCTTTGGCGGAGTAAGCGGGGGCGGCCAGTCAGGCACTGCAGGTTCGGGCACTCGTACTAATCCGTATAGTTTAGATGTAATACAGGAAGTGCAGGTTCAGCTTGCTCCTTACGATGTAAAGCTTGGAAATTTTACCGGCGGAAGTGTGAATGCTGTTACCAAAAGCGGCGGCAATGATTTTCATGGATCTGTGTATGGATATGGCAGAAATCAAAGTCTTGTTGGCAAGAGCGTGGACGGAAAAAAATCTAAAATAGGCTCTGATTTTTACGATTATCAGTACGGCGCTACGCTTAGCGGCCCTATCATCAAAAACAAATTATTCTTTATAATAAATGGCGAGATCACCCGCAGGCAGGAGCCTACTTTTTATAATGCCGGTGATCCCGGGGCAGCTATAAGCATTGCAGATGCACAATCTATACAGGCAAATTTAAAAAGTAAATACGGATATGATGCAGGCACTTATGACAAATACAAAGTGTTCACTAACAGTGATAAGCTTTTTGCCAGGCTTGATTGGAACATTTCAAACAAAAGTACTTTAACGCTAAGAGGAATTTATACAAATGGTACAGGCAATAACCTTGAACGTACTACCACTAACTTCCAGTTTTCTTCTACAGATTTTACACAACACACTAAAAATGTAAACTTAGTTGCTGAATTAAAAACAAAACTGAACAACAATTTAAGTAACCAATTAAATGTCAGTTATATAAATGTTCATGAATTCAGGGATTTTCCGGGTGTTCTTTCTCCTTTTATGGATATTGGCAGCGGAGCAATATGGGCAGGTACCTGGAGAGAAGCTTCCATTTATAATATGAAGCAAAAAACATTTGAGCTAAGTGATAATGTTACCTTAACTAAAGGGATAAATAAATTTACCATCGGTACACACAACGAGTTTTATGATCTTACTTATGGCTTTGTGAACTCATGGAATGGCCGTTGGGAATATTCAAATGTTGCCAGCTTTCTGGCAGATCAGCCAAGCCGTATCCGCGGTGCATTTACAACAGATCCTAAATATCCTAACGACAGGAATGCATTGTATAATAATCCGCCAAATCCTTTTAAAGTTGCTCTCTTAAGCGCTTATGTTCAGGATGAAATTTCGGCCGGCAAAAGATTTAAAATAACGCCGGGATTACGTGTAGATTATTCTGCAGTTGGTGATCAGCCCACTACAGATGCAGCATTGAATACAGTGTCTGCGCCTACATCCGGCACGCCTACATATTCACACACACCATTTTCTTCCATCAATAATAAATGGTTAGGTAAAGCTACTTTGTCTCCAAGACTTGGGTTTAATTTTGATGTAAATGGAAATCAATCATTGGTATTACGTGGCGGTACAGGTGTATTTGTAGGAAGAATGCCGTTTGCATGGTTAGGTTATGCTTATACTTTAAATGGGTCAGTGTATGGTAACGTTGATTACAGGCCAACTTATGGTTCACCATCTACCTTTTATCCAAACACACAATCTGTAGGTCTTGCTATAAATCCTTTAACATTAAAAGATACGGCAGGTAAATATGGAGGTGCCGCAGCAAGTGCTACAAGAGAGCTTGATATTATTGACAATAACTTTAAACTTCCAACAGTTTGGCGTTCAAATATTGCAGCTGACATTAAATTTGGCAAAGGATATAAACTCACTTTAGATGCCTTGTTTACTAAAACCCTTCATGACGTTCAGTTTCAACAGATCAATATTAAGGATAGCGCTGTTCAATACTTTGCTTCCGGCCCTACCCAAACACCTGTTTATGTAAGCGGAAAAAACTATAATAATTATTCTAATGTTTATTTCTTAACGAATACAACAAAGGGATACCGTTATAATCTTACAGCGCAATTAAGTAAAACCACTAATAACATTAAAGCCGGAAGCCATTTTATTAATTTGAATTGGAGCGCTGCATATACATATGGCGTAAGTAAAGATTTAAGCAATGGAATCAGAAATTCTTTTCAATCTAATTATGAACTGAATCCATCAATTATTCCTAATCATCCTAAGCTGTCTTACTCAAACTTTGATTTGAGGCACCGGATAGTAGCTACGTTGGGAACTAATTTTGTTTGGAATACAATGAATACAACTTCACTTACTTTCTTTTATTCTGCTCAGGCAGGCAATCCTTACACTGTTATCTATTCTGCAAGCGGAGCTCCTTTTGGAAACTCTTCGAATGCTAATCTTCCTTACATTCCCAAAGATCAGAATGATATCACTTTGATAGACAAGAAAAACAGTGATGGCTCTGTGTATACAGCTGCTCAGCAATGGACCGATCTAAATACGTTTATTTCAGGCGACAAATACCTTAAAACAAGAAGAGGTGAATACGCAGAAAGAAATGCCTTACATACGCCATGGAATCATGAACTTGATCTTAAAATTATGCATGAATTCCGGCTGAGCAGAACTGATAAGAGCAAGACGCTGCAATTAAGCCTTGACATATTTAATGTACTGAATTTACTTAACAATGATTGGGGGCACATTACTTTTATTACTAACGTAAATAACTATACGGCCAATTTATTAACGTTTGTACCGGATCCTGCTAATACAAATCCTGCTTTGATAACTACAAAAAATCCTACCGGTATAGTTCCCATAGGTAAGCCATCATCAGGGTATAATCCTGCATTTGTCTTTAATAAACCTGCAGGGGTTAATGGCCAGTATTATACTGTTGATCCAATCAATTCACGCTGGCAGGGCCAGGTGGGTATCAAGTTTAATTTCTAAACAACAACCTTTATTTTTAAGGCCACTTTTTTAAAGTGGCTTTTTTTATGGGATGAAACCCTTTATGGATTAAAATCATATGCATCTCCAAAAAAAAACCTGCCATGTCGGGGCAGGTTTAGTAAAACCTTGAATAAGCTTTTTAATTCAAAGGGTAAACCCGGATTAAAAACGGGTCAAGCTTCTTCCAAGGTGTTTATCAGAAATTATTACTGCAAAGAGAATATTCTTTTTTAATATATCAAAGAGTTCTATTATATTTATTTATAATATCATTTATATTGAAATAGTATTTCAGTAAAATGCAAATTTAGAACCATATGATGTGGCATTATTTTTATTATATATCTTGAACAAAATTTTTTAAACTAAAACTTTTATTATGCAATGGTTAGGCCGTAGAGAAAGTGATAACGTAGAAGACAGGCGTGGCATTGGTGGCGGACATTTAGCTGTAGGCGGAGGTGTATTGGGCGTTATATTTTTAATAGCAAAATTTTTATTAGGCGGAGGTGATGTATCTGATCTTCAGCAAGCAATGCCGCAAGGCCAGCAGCAGGAAATGACGGCAGAAGATAAAGCCGCAGATGATAAAAGAGCTGCTTTTGTAAAAGTGGTTTTGGCAGATACCGAAGATGTGTGGGATAAAATATTTTCTGACAATGGCAAGCAATATACCAAACCAACTTTGGTATTATTCCGTGATGCAACGGAATCCGGTTGTGGTAATGCAAGTTCTGCTACGGGCCCATTTTACTGTCCTGAAGATCATAAACTTTATATTGATCTTTCTTTTGCCGAAGAACTTCAAAACCGTTTTAATGCATCCGGCGAGTTTGCGATGGCTTATGTAGTGGCGCATGAGGTAGGTCATCACGTGCAGTATTTATTAGGACTTACTGATAAAATAGACAGGCTCAGGCAAAGCTTAAGTGAAACCGAATTCAATAAATATTCAGTAATGATGGAGCTGCAGGCAGATTTTTACGCAGGCGTGTGGGCGCATTATGATCAAAAAATGAAAAATGTAATTGACAAAAATGATATAGAAGAAGCGCTTAATGCGGCCAGTGCTATCGGCGATGACCGGCTGCAAAGAGAATCACAAGGCAGAGTAACGCCTGATGCCTTTACACATGGCACTTCTGCGCAGCGTATGTATTGGTTTAAAAAAGGCTATGATACAGGTGATGTAAGCCAGGGAAATACTTTTGAAGGAACTAAATTATAATTTTATCAGTGTTTAATTTATAAAGAACCTGGCAGTTAGTACAAAAAAATGTTCTCCTGTTTGTTTTGCCGGCATATTTTTTTATCAGCGGAATATTGCAGCGTGGACAGGTTTTTTTGGTATGTGCAAGCCAGTGCTTCTTTAAAACATAATTTTTCTTCCATTCTAAAAAATCAAAACTATAATTTCTTGCTTCTTTTATAAGCTCATTTAGTTGCTTTAACGGCAAGGCGCCTACATTACTTTCCGGATGAACTTTTATTCTAAAACAAACTTCATTCTTTATAATATTTCCAACACCTGCAAATATTTGCTGATCAAGCAGTGCATCGCAAACTAACATATTTGGCTGCTGTTTTAATTTGACTTTTGCATTTGCGGCACTCCAGTTTTCATTCATTACATCGGCAGTCCAATCGTACACATCATTAGCATCATGCTCAATAAACTGAACCGAACATGCATAAAAATACAGGTCGCCTTCTCTAAAATGCAGTCCCAGCCTTGTTTGTTTTGTCTCTGCTTTTTCATTAATACTGTAGGAGCCAAACAACATAAAATGTATGCGAACTGTAAACTTTTCAAAACAGATTAAAAAATGTTTTCCCCAGCTTTTAAAATCAATAATTTTTTCACCTGCCAACCGTTGAATTTCCTGCTTGCTATTACCTGTAACAGAAATGATTTTGTTGCCCTTAAATTGATGCACTGCTTCTCTTAAAATTACAATTGAAGGACCTTCGGGCATAGATTGCTTTAAGTTTAAATAAAAGTTTTACAAATTAATGCATAAGAAAACGCTTAAAAACATTAAGATAATATATCCATTACCTGTTATTTAAAATTGCAACTAAAATAGCTTTGCTCAAAATATTGCTTACAGTAAAAAGTAAAATACTCAAAATGAGGATAATACTTTGCATATAGTAAATTTTAATCTTCATCCATTATATTTGACACTTACAACTTTTTAACCATGTTTAATCTTATTCTTTTTGGGCCGCCGGGCAGCGGAAAAGGTACACAATCAGAAAAATTGATTATAAAATATCAGCTAAAACATCTTTCAACAGGAGATTTGCTCAGAAGCGAAATCAGCACCAAAACAGCGCTTGGACTGGAAGCCAAAAATCTTATGGACAAAGGTTATCTCGTTCCTGATGAAGTGGTAATTGGAATGATAAGTTCTGCATTAGAAGCCAACCCGCTGGCTAAAGGTTTTTTATTTGATGGATTTCCCCGTACCTCAGCCCAGGCTGAAGCATTGGATAAATTACTTGAATTAAAAAAGACGTCCATTTCTGTTATGCTGGCATTAGAAGTTTCAGAAGAAGAACTGGTTAAAAGGCTATTAAAGCGCGGGCAAACAAGCGGCAGAATTGACGATAATAACGACGCAGTTATACGGGAAAGAATATTGGAATATCACAGAAAAACTTCTCCTGTGGCGGAGCATTATAAACAAATAGAGAAGGTAATAATGATAAACGGAGAAGGAAGTGTTGATGAGATTTTTGCTGCTTTATGTAACGAGATTGAAAAAAGATTAGCCATATAAATTACCGGCAACCTAAGCATTCCTTGTTGCCTGAAGCGTAAAACCAAAAGTGCTTCCTACATCAATTTTACTTCGCACATGAATGGTATCGCCATGTGCTTCAACAATGTGCTTACAAATTGCAAGGCCAAGCCCGCTTCCTCCAATCTTGCGGCTGCGTGCAAGATCAGTCCTGTAAAAGCGCTCAAATATTCTTGATAAATGTTCTTCAGCAATACCGGCGCCATCATCACTTATTTCAATTAAAATTCTTTTACCATCTACCTTGTACACGCTGCCTTCCACCTCTCCATTTTGTTTACCATATTTTATAGCATTGTCAATAAGATTTATAAGTACCTGCCTTATTTTTTCTTTATCCGCAAAAACAGTTATAGGTTCTTCGCAGCCTTTTTTTATAACGCATTTTATTTGCTTTTCATCTGCCTTTATCGATAGCGATTCATACACTTCTTTAATCACATCCTGTATAATAAAATTCTCTTTGTACAACAGCTGCTCACCAATTTCCAATTTTGAAATTTTATCAAGATCATCTACCAGGTTAACGAGACGATCAATATTTTTTGAAGCATTATGCAAAAACTTTTTATTCACTTCAGGCTTATCAAGCGCACCATTCAGCAATGTATCTACATAGCCTTGTATGGCAAAAATTGGCGTTTTTAATTCATGAGAAAGATTGAGCAGAAATTCTTTTCGGTATGCTTCATTCTTTTTTAATATTTCTATTTCACTGGTATGATTTTCGGCCCATTTTTCTACATCATCTTTTACTTCTGTTATACTTTTTTGCGGTAAGATACTTTTGTAATAAAACTCTTCCCTTTTACTTGCTTTGGTTTGATATATAAGTTTATAAATTATTTTTATTCTGCGATAAATAAACCGCTGTACTGTAAAATATATTAACAGGTATGAAAAGATAAAAATGACTGCAAAAAGAATCGCTATATAACTCCACTTTAATTCAATAACAAAACCCACAAGTGCTATTAAAACAGCAATAGGCAGCGCAGTAAATACGGCTACCTGTTGAGGAGAAAAATTTTTTGCAGAAAGCATAATTGATCTGATGATTGCTAATTTTTTAATTTGATGATTAAGATTTACTTTAATTATCACATCATCAATCGCCAAATTACCAAATTGATTTACCACCCAAGCACCCAGGCAAATATTAGCGGAGCAACAATTGTAGCATCACTTTCTACAATAAACTTTGGTGTTTTGATATCAAGTTTGCCCCACGTAATTTTTTCATTTGGAACAGCGCCTGAATAAGAACCATAAGAAGTAGTAGAATCGGATATCTGGCAAAAATAACTCCAGAACGGAACATCATGCCACTCAAGATCCTGGTACATCATTGGTACAACGCAAATAGGAAAATCACCGGCAATGCCTCCTCCAATCTGAAAAAACCCAACGCCTTTTCCGGAAGAATTTTTTCTATACCAATCGCTTAATTCAACCATATATTCAATGCCGCTCTTTATGGTATTGGCCTTTAATTGACCTTTAATTACATACGATGCAAATATATTTCCCATAGTGCTGTCTTCCCAACCGGGCACTACAATCGGGATGTTCTTTTGGGCTGCAGCCAGCATCCAGCTGTTCTTTGAGTCAATTTCATAATGTTGTTCCAACACACCGCTTAGCAACATTTTATACATATATTCGTGAGGGAAAAATCTTTCATTTTTGTCTTCTGCATCTTTCCAGATTTTGTAAATATGTTGTTGCAATCTTCTGAAAGCTTCTTCCTCCGGAATGCAGGTATCAGTTACACGGTTAAAATGATTTTCCAACAAATCCCATTCTTCCTGCGGACTAAGATCACGATAATTAGGCACTCTTTTATAATGGCTATGTGCCACAAGATTCATAATGTCTTCTTCAAGATTTGCACCTGTACAACTTATTATTGCCACCTTATCCTGCCGTATCATTTCAGCAAAAGAAATTCCTAATTCAGCAGTGCTCATAGCTCCCGCAAGTGTAATCATCATTTTGCCACCATCATTAATATGTGTTACATAGCCTTTAGCCGCATCCATTAAAGCTGCGGCATTAAAGTGCCGGTAATGTTGTTCAATATATTCAGAAACAGGTCCTTTGTTCATCTTACTTTTTTATACTGCAAAAGTAAATTTTTTATAGAGCAGATTACTATTTTCATAACCGGAAATGAAAGACTGCACGTTATTCCACAAGTCTGTTAAATGCAATTAACCTTTTCCAAACAAATAAAGCATTTAAATTTGGGTATTACTTTATTTATATATCCCATGAAAAATCTTTTTCCATTCTGCTTTATAATATTCATTTCTGCACAAGCATTTGCACAAAAAGATTCTTCATCTGCTCAAAAGTTGGGAGGACTTTTTAAGAGAGCAACCTCAATTTTAAATTCAGGCAAACAAGGCTCCGGCTCATTATCCACTAATGAAATTGTTTCAGGTTTAAAAGAAGCTTTATCATTAGGCGCTCAAAAAAGTTCCGGAAAATTATCAGTAACAGATGGCTTTTTTAAAGATGCAGTTGTAAAAATTTTAATGCCGCCTGAAGTAAGTAATGTTGAAAGCAAATTGAGAATGATAGGTATGGGAAGTTTAGTTGACAATGTAATTTTAAGTATGAACCGTGCTGCCGAAGATGCTTCAAAATCAGCAGCACCTATCTTTATTGAAGCTATAAAAAAGATGACTGTTCAAGATGCTTTAGGTATTCTAGAAGGCACTGACACTGCAGCTACCTTTTATCTCAGAAGAACAACTTCTCCTCAATTGACAACTGCTTTTACACCTGTAATAGAAGCATCATTACAAAAAGTAGATGCAACCAAATACTGGAAAGATCTTTTTACTGCATACAATAAAATTTCTTTTAAAAAGGTGAACACAGATTTAAATTCCTATGTGACTGAAAGAGCGTTAAACGGTATATTTTATTATGTTGGTGAAGAAGAAAAAAAGATAAGAACAAACCCGGCTGAAAGAATAACTGATACGCTAAAGAAAGTTTTTGCAAATAAATAATATTAAAAAAGGCCGTCATTTAAAATAGCCTTGTTTTATTTCTCATTTCTTTTTTGTTTTATTTGCTACACTTATAGCCGGTTGAATTTGCTTTAATTGTTATTGCACACTTTGTGTTTTCAGCTTTGATGTAATAAGTGATTTTGCTGTAAGCATTTATTCTGTTGCTGTGTTATCAAGATAATAATTTTCAAACTGCTCTTTTGTGGTGAGACAAATGTTCAGCGGAAGTTCGGCCAAAGTAATGCTTCTTGAAGTGCTCAAAGTCTCCCATCTTCAAATCTTATTAGGATATATTACCTGAGCTTACATAATTTTCAACCGGTATGCGGTTTGAAATACTTCTTGCAAGCGTCATTTCATCGGCATATTCCAGCTCACCGCCAAAGGCAATACCACGGGCAATTGTAGTAATTTTTACATTTACATCTTTAAGCTTTTTGCTGATGTAATATATAGTTGTATCGCCTTGTATATTTGGACTTAATGCAAATATTATCTCTTCATTTTTTTCTGCAGCTATACGGTTTACAAGGCTTTCTATTTTCAATTGGCCGGGGCCAATTCCATCAAGCGGAGAAATTATTCCACCTAATACATGATAAAGCCCGTTGTATTGCTGTGTACTTTCTATAGCAATCACATCACGTATATTTTCAACCACGCAAATCATATTTTTTTTACGTGAGTTGTTGGCACATATGTTACATATTTCTTTATCGGCTATGTTATGGCACGTATTGCAAAAATGAATTTCAGCCCTCATTTTTGATATGGCTTCGCTAAAATTATTTACTTCAGTCACTTCTTTTTTTATAAGATGCAGCACAAGACGTAAGGCAGTTTTTTTCCCGATGCCAGGTAAACGGGCAAATTCATTTACAGCATTTTCTAAAAGTGAAGAAGAAAAAATCATAGAGCAAATATATGAAGAAGAAGCCCGGTGCCAATCGTTTTAAATACTGATTGAACCTGCATTAATAAAAACAGTTTTATTATTTACGGAAGTTATAAATTGACTATTTCAATGTTAAATTCATTCTCCCAATTAGCTTTTATACTTAGTTTTCTGCGCACACTGTATACTTTTTCAGGCTGAAGTTTTTTAGAATAATTTCCTGTATCCCAAATGCCATTATTGTTGGTATCAAACAAAATCCTTAACTCATATTCTCCGGGATCAAATAAAGGAACACTCCAGCTTGAAGATGTTAGCGGATATGATTTTACAACCTCATCACTTTTCACAAATTGTAAAACAGGATTTCTGCTCTTATCGAAATTGGTAAAATTGAGTTTGATGCTGCCGTAATCTTCTTCTCTTTTAGTTTTAAAACGAATAGTATCAGACTTTGTAAGCGCAAGCCCTGTACTGTCACTTCCCACATCTTTCAATATAATAAGTTTATAAGATGAATCGCTGCGCCATTTGTTTTTTACAATCACTTTTTTTTGTGTGCTGTCAATGTTTACCGTTACATCTTTATAAATGTTATTAAGCGTATCTGTTAACTCTATTTTTGTTGGATCGAATTTTTTTAGAGGCTTATTAAATTCAATTGTCACATCACTAAAAAGGTCCTGGCTTTCCTGGCGCAGTTTGGTAGAATAAGTAAGTTTCTTCTCACCTGCGGTGGTTGATTTTGCAGTACGCGGCTTTTCTTTTTCTTCCAAATAAGCAAATAAATTTACAGGCGAAGTATTGTTATTTATATTAACAACACTGTCTGCAAATGCAAAAGCTTCGGATTTGCTATTGTATGTTTTGCTGCCATCACCATCCTTTAATGCATACACATTATAAGTGCCGAAGGCAAGATTTTTAAAGAAGAAATTCCCTGTGCTGTCGAGCCTTGCTATATACCTGGGCTTTTCTTTGTACACAGCAGAATCATCCAGATTTTTGTAGAGATATACTTGTAATGTACTATCTGATTTTCCTGTTTCGGCAATCTTAACTTTGCCTGCAAATGTGAGCGAATCAATTGTTGACCCTGTGGAAAAAACATAAGAAAAATCCTTTAAAATATTATTTTCATTAATGTCACGGATAGCATTTCCCAGGTTGATTGTATAGGTAGTATTTGGCTGCAGCGTATCACGCAGCTTTATGGTAACAGTTTTTAATTTGTAATCTACATACGGGTCGGCCTTAGGTGTTGGCGACACAAGTAAATTCTCCCGAAGCTGGTCTAATAAAATATATTCATCAAAGGTTAATGTGATACGATTTCCCTTAAATTTAATTGTATTTAGCGCCGGATTTGCATCTGTTAATACCGGTGGTATGGAATCTCTTTTGCCGCCGGTAGGATACATTACCTGGGCGCAGCCGGATGTGAGAACCACGATTTTTGAGATTGCAAAGATTGCGAGGATAGAAAACAAAAGTCTTTTCATATTATCCAAACCATGATTTTCGGGATGTAAAAGATTAATAGGAAATAAATCATAATACTACCTGCAAACATAAATGCTTTGGCGTTGTTTGAATTGTGTTTTATGAGATTTTTGGGACTAACGGTTATACAAACTTAAAATACCGGGAAACCTGGGATTTGTAAGATTAATGAAATAGAGGATATATGTTCTTACCATTTCCCATTAATCACAATAATCCTATAAATCATGGTTCAGACAATAATGGTTCAGACTTCCTCCTCCTGCATTTCATGTAATGCAATTTCTAGTTTATTTTCTTTTACAAAATTGCACCAGTGACAATCTTCTTTTCCGCAGCCGGTATAAAAATCTCTTGCCTGAATTTTTTCCCAAACAGTGATTACCTGTTGCATTACTGTTTCAATATCCTGCGGCTGAATGATAACTTTCTTTTTACAGTATTCATTTTTTTTATCAGGCTCTACAAAATCAAATTCAGTGCTTACCACTTTCCAGTCTTTTTTATCATTGTCAACTAATATTTTATAAAACACAGCCTGCCGCCAGTAATCACCCCCATTGGGTTGTTTATCATTTGGCGCACATAATTTTTCCTTCGTAAACTGGCTGGTAACATCACCTGTTTTATAATCAACAACATTTACTTCTTTACCGGTAAATTCCAGCTTATCAATTTTACCTTTAAGCGGCACACCACTTACTACTACATTTTTTATAGTTCGTTCTATTACTACAATTTTATTAGCAAATGGAATATATTTATCATAATAGTTCGACAGCACTTGTTCACCATATTCCATGCGCCTTTCAAAAGCTTCCTTCGTAAAGTTTTCCCGGTGACGAATCATATACCATCTGAAATCATCAATCATCTCTTCTTTGGTGCTGAATTGCTGTTTCTCGTGCTTCTGCATCTTTTCAAAAAGCTTTTGCAAAGCAAAATGTACCGCACTTCCAAACTCTGTATTCTCTGATTTACCTGAAGGAATTCTTAATAAATTTTTAAAATAAAATTCCAGCGGGCATTTTAAAAAATTGTTAAGTGATGTAACATTCATCACATATTTATCAAGAAGGCCGGTAATAAAATCATGCTCTGATTTTTCAATTTCCGGAGCAAGGCAGGTAAAATTTAATACTTCAAAATCCATCAGTTCACTTTCCTTCAATTCAATTCTTTCAATTGGTATTTCATGTTCCTCCAAAATTTCCTGTATAAACATTGAAGGTTCTAATTCTTTACTATCACTTTTATATTTTACATAAGAAACCTGCAGATGCTTTTCTGCTCTTGTAAGCGCCACATAAAATAATCTCCTTAGTTCTTCATCATCATTTGCTGAAGGCAAAGAAGAGAAAACTGTATCAGGAAATGCAAAGCCTTTTGGTGGCTTTTTTTTCTTCTCCCATAAAGATGCATTTACGCCTGCAACAAATACATGCTCAAATTCCAATCCTTTAGAACCGTGTGCTGTTAGCAGGTTTACGCCTTTATCACTGCCGGAAACCTTCGTCATGGAAAGAGGTAAATCTTCTTTTTCCATAAGATCAATTATAGAAATAAGGCCTTGTAAATTCAGCAGCGGATTGCGGGAAGTTTCTTCTTTTATAAAATCAAACAGTGCGGTAAGCATTTGCATAAGCGTTATCTTTTCATCACTCTTCATGATGTAACTTAACACGCCTGCATTGCAAATAATGTTCTCAAAAAGTTGTTGTAACGTAACGTTTGAAACCTCGCCAATTAAATTCTCGATCGTTTTACTAAATGCTTTTAACCGTTCATCTATTCCTGTATCAAATAAATTTTTTGCAGGTTTGTTTGCTTTATCATACAGTAACTTTCTTATAGAAGTTAGTTCACCGCTATGCTGTTTATTATTTACTTCAACTGTAAGTTTTGCAATTTCAATTGGCGGAATTTTATAAAAATCAAAATGTAAAATCTCAAATAGCATCTCATCGCCGCCATACGGAATATCATGTTCAGCAGCAAGATATCTTAACAGGAGAATTATTTTTTTTGCAAACGGATGCTGGATAATATTGATGCTTCTCTTGGAAAAAACAGGAATATCTTTTAGCCTGAAATATTTTATAAGATCTTCGCCATATTTATTTTCTTTATAGATCACTGCAATTCTTCCGGGCTCAATACCTTGCTGCATCAGTGTTTCCACCTTGTTGGTAATATCTGCCATCTCATCTTTGGTGGTTTTATATTCTACAATTGTTGGGTGATGCAGCAGCTCCATCAATTCTTCTTTTGAAGAAATAAGATGTTTACTTAAGCCTTCAAACTTATTGATAAGTCTTTCATTGTTCCTTTCAATAAGCGTTTTTGAAACATCAAGAATGCCTTGTGTAGAACGATAATTATTCGTCAAAACAATTTTTAAAAGATCAGCATACCCATTGGCAAATGTTTCCATATTCTCAATGTTAGCGCCCTGGAAACGGAAGATGCTCTGGTCATCATCGCCAACAACAAATACATTCGGGTTCTCCCAATAGCTTACTAATAATTCAACAATTTTATTTTGTGTTCCGCTGGTGTCCTGGTATTCATCTACCAAAATATATTGATACTTCTCCTGGTAATTAGCAAGAAGATTTTTATTTTCTTCAAAAGCTTTTATCACCCAGTTTATCATGTCATCAAAATCATACAAATTCTTTTGCCTCATCATCTCCTGGAAATGCTGAAATTCATTTACTGCCGCACACAACTTTTCCATGCGTAATTTCTCATCATAATATGAAGGTTTATAATCACCTTTTTTCCATTGACCTTTACGGTCGTTTTTATATTTGAAATCTTCATCCGTTTTTATTCTTTCCAGATACGTATCAATTCTTGGCTGCAAAAATTCCTGGCTCCAGCCTTCTCTTTTCATCGCAGAAAATAAATTCTGCAAATTTTGAATTTCATAATACACATCACCTCTGTATCTTTTAAGCAAATGATTTTTAGGAAAACTATCAATAAGCTCTTTATACAATTCAATCTTCTGCAGCTCTGAAACCGGGTTCAGCGCTGATTTTTCAAACATTGATAAATTATCCTGTAT
>CAXSDW010000035.1:0-32101 GCA_964236235.1 uncultured Chitinophagaceae bacterium | reverse complement strand
GTAAATCTTTCCTGCGAATCCACGCACTTTTACAGACCAAAACCAAATGAGCCGGTTTTGTTAACTCATAAAAATCAAACCAAAATAAATTTTATAAATCATGAAACAATAGGTGCATTGAGCGCAGCTTATTCTCCTACACAAAATTTAGGCATACATCTAAGTATGGGATTTGGGAAAGATGGCGGGGCGGAGGCTTATGAGAAATGGTTTAATCCTTCATTAGCGCTTGGTTATTATAAACAAATATCTGGTGAAATACTGGTTGAAATGTATGCAGGCGCCGGCATATACAATCATAAAAATAATACTGATGACTATGTTAAAGGAATAAAGTGTTATAATTATTTTGTGCATCCATCTATTGCATATATAAATGAAAATGTAGAAATTGCTTTTACCATAAGAGGTGATTATTTAAAAAGATATGACACTGAATTAGCAAATTATACTTTTCCTGATACATCTGACTCCAACTATAGTTTTTTAAATACTAATAACTATTTTTTTATACAGCCCGGCGCAACATTGCGTTTTGGTTTTAGATATATTAAGTTTCAACTACAGGTAATGAAAAGTTATCCCTTAAGTAGCCGGTACAAGTATATCTATGGAAGTGTATATGATGATAAATCCCAATCTTACGTTCCTGATAATTCCCTTGGAGCAGCAGGAGGGCTTACGATAGATCTGGATTTATTTAAAAAGAAAAAACATAATTAAAAATTCTTTTAAAACGTATTTAACAGCAGTATGCACCGTAAGTCATTTATACATAATTCTGCGCTAATATTAACCGGTTTACTTACGCCTTATAATAATCTTTTTGGCAAAAATTTTTTACTAAACGATAGCGAAAAGATATGGATTGAATTGATTGATTATGCCCGCTGGAGCCCGTCACCACATAATGTGCAACCGTGGAAATTAAAAGTTATTTCTAAAACAGAGGCCGATCTATTTTATGATCCGCAGCGCTTATTAATCAATACTGATCCCACTTCCTGCTTTACAATAGTGGGTATGTCAATGTTTATAGAATGCCTCAATATTGCTGCCCGTTCAGCAGGCTACAAAGTTGTTGCCGCCCATGAAACTGAAGACCGTCTTGATTATAGCATTAAAAATTTAAAGCTTTTTGCAAAACTCACATTGGTAAAAAATGATCAGGAAGCGTTTCCAGACAGGCAATTGATAAAGCTGCGGAAAACGTCAAGGCTTCATTATGATGGAAAATTATTAGCTGCTGATGTTGTAAATTCTTTGATGTCTTTAGCGTTTGGATATGGATTTAATTTTAATTATTCCGGTGACGATGAACTTATAAATTATATTTTAAAGCTTAATGAAGAAACTTTATTTTATGACATTGATGATGCAAAATCAAGAATAGAATTAAGCAAATTAATAAGAACAACTCATAAAGAAGCTGAAGAAAAAAAAGATGGTTTATGGAATAAATGCATGCGCTTTCCGGGATGGCTTATGCATGACTTCTTTTTTAATCATGAGCGATTTGACAGTAAATGGAAAAGGAAAATTTTAGGCTCCGTTTATTTAAAATCAATGACAGGAACGGCAAATGTTTGCTGGATAACAGGCAACTTCAAAACAAGAACTGACTGGGTAAATGCAGGTACAATGTTTCAAAGGCTCTGGATAGAAATGACGAAGCATAATGTATATCTGCATCCTTTTGGTTCAGTAATTACTAATCCCGCAGCACATGAAAAATTTAAGGCTAAAATAAATCACGATGATAGCAAAAGTGATTTATGGTTACTTGCCAGAATGGGTTACAGTCATAAGCCTCCGCGAAGTTTCCGGTTAAACACAAAAGATATTCTATTACCCTCATGATAAAAAAAATAATTATTTATATAGTTGTAAAAATGCTTGCTGCAATCAGGGCAATATTAATGCTTACATACAATACAACTAAACTGATCTTTATCCCCGGGCTTGAAAAAACAAGGTGGAACGTTGGCAAAATGAAAGCGTTTATAGAATTTGAAAAGGCAAGGAATAAAGTTCCGGCTTACAAAGATTTTTTACAAAAAAATAGGTTTGAAGAAATCCCTTTTAAAGGATTGGTCCCTGATTTAAACTTAATTCCTGTTACAGATAAAAACAATTATGTAAATAAATATTCTCCGCAGCAAAGATGTATTGGCGGCACCGTGCCAACCAAAGGAATTATAATAGATGAATCTTCCGGCAGTACCGGGATACCTTCTAACTGGATAAGAGGAAGGCAGGAGCGCAACGATAATAAAATTATGATGGAGTTCGGCCTGGCGCACTTATTAGGGCATCACCCAAAATTTATTATAAATGCTTTTGCAATGGGCGCATGGGCTACAGGTTTAAATATTACTATGTCTTTTTCAGATAGCGCAATCCTTAAATCTCCGGGGCCGGATATAACTAAAATTGAGAATACGCTTAACTTTTTTGGAACAAAGTATAATTATATTATCATGGGTTATCCGCCATTTTTAAAATGTTTGGTAGATACAGCAAAAGTAAAATGGCAAGAGTTTAATATCGTTTTAATATTAGGTGGCGAAGGAATGAGCGAAGCTATGAGATGCCACATTCAACGTAAAGGAATAAAAAAGATATACAGCTCTTTCGGCGCATCAGACCTGGAATTAAATATTGCTTCGGAAAATGATTTCACTATTTCTTTAAGAAGATTATTAGAAAAAAATAAAGTGCTGGCCGGTAAACTTATCAGATATCCGGGAACACTTCCTATGATATTTCAATATAATCCTCTTGACTTTTTTATAGAAACTACAGGCGATGGGGAATTATTATTTACGCTTTGCAGGCCTCATTATGTTTCCCCGAAAATAAGGTACAATATTCATGATAAAGGACATGTGTTACGTATGCCTCAATTTAAAGAAATATTGAAAAGCTGCAAGATTGATACAAATGAAATTATTGAACCAGGCAATGATCTTCCGATATTATTTCATTATGGAAGGGCCGATATGTCAGTTGCCTTTTTTGGCTGTAAAATTTCTCCTGCTGACATACAGGAAGTGATCTTTAAAATACCATTACTTGCTGATAATATAAACTCATTTACGCTTAACACTTATGAAGATGAAAAGGTGAATAAAAAGCTTGATCTGTGTTTTGAAGAAATGGAAAATCGAAATACTGATTTTAATGTTTCACTTATGAGCAGCTTAATATTTGATGAGCTAAGTAAGATAAACCAGGACTTTAAAGAATCATTCAGGATGATACTTTCGAAGGACAAACCAACCGTAAAATTTTATTTTGCAGGAACAGGACCATTTGCCGGTAAAGACAATAAGATAAAGGCAAATTATATATCCGGCAACAGCTAACCCATCTAACAAAAATATCATTTACAATCTCCACAAAGTCCCGCCACCACCATTTGGCCGGTTTTAAAGAGTATTCCTTTCATATTCCTTTTTTCAAGCTAATTCAGCCAATATTTCCATTTAATAAAGAAATAAATTGTGGCGGTGTTACTACTGGCATATTCTTTTGGTTTACATTTTTAAAATCTGTTTTATCGTTAGTAATTAAATAATCCATTTTGTTATTCAGCGAAAGATGGTACAAAATTGAATCTTCTATATCAGGAATATTTGAATTAAGCGCTTCTTTACAAATACGTTCATTACAAGATAAAATGGTAAATAAATCCAGCATTTCAATAAATATATTTCTTAACTGCTTCGTTGAATAATCTTTTCTTAAAAGCCAGGCGGTCGTGCTTATAACGCTCTCACAGGTATATCCCTTAAGCAAATTTCTTTCTGCAGATGAAAAGATTTGTACAGCATACTTGTGATTTAACCTTGACTGCACAAAAAAATCTATTAATATATTTATATCAAGAAAAACCTTATAAACCATACTTGTCTTTTTGATATTCGTCCCTTAGTTTATTAAGGTTATTAAATTTTTTTCCTTTTATTATTCCTGCATATTTTTCTGCAAAACCGGGAATCTTTTTTGGAGATTTATTTAAAATTAATTTCAACTGATCTTCTACAATTTCAGAGACTGATCTATTTTGCTTCCTTGCATATTTCTTTATGTTATTAATGATTTCCTTTTCAATAGTTAGGTTAAGCTTAGTTGTCATTATGAGAAGTTTATATAAATATACGTATAATTTAAAATTATACGCCTCCAGAAGATTCCAAAGGTGAATAGCATCGAAGAATTACAAATATAACAATCAACATGTAGGATAAATATCAGAAATCCCTCACTTACAATCCCCGCAAACTCCCGTTACCACCATCTCTGCCTGATTTGGTGAAAAGCCTTTTGGCAACTTAACAAAGGGAACTGTAACATCATCAAGGCAAATTGTTTTACTGCATTTACCACATATAAAATGCACATGATTATCATGGTGATGACCCGCCTCACACTCATCTTTGCACAAGGCATACTTAATGGTATTATCAGTTGTAGGTATTAAATGTATAAGACCTTTATCAACAAATAATTGTAACGTTCGGTATACAGTAACGCGGTCAAAGTTTTCACCTGTTTTCTTTTCAATATCTGCATGTTCCAATGCGCCATTTGAGTGCAAAAAAAGTTCAAGTATCTTTTGCCGGCTATCTGTTATGCTTAACCGGTTTCTTTTCAATATTGATAATACCTGCTCTTTCAATTGTTGTTAGTTTGGGTTATTGCTAAAAGGCGAATTAATGCCTGCCTGCGGATCTTTGGTTTCTTTTAATAACTCTCCGATATCAGTTGATAATTTATCCAGTTCATCTTGTTTTAGTCCATCATAAATTCCACGTAATCTTCGCTGCTTATCAACAAGAGCAAAAAATTGTGTATGAATAAACTGGTCAGCAATGTTTATGCTGTTATTTTTTTCGTTATCAAGTAAGTAACTTTCCCTGGCCATTTTATATAAGGAATCTTTGCTGCCTGTTAAGAAATACCAGTAAGCTGCTGACTGCTGATTGTTGATTTTTACCACCATATTTTTTTCGTAAGCTTTTAATAAAGGAACGGAATCTGTTTCAGGCATGCAAGTATGTGAAAGAATAGCAAATCCATTTTCATTTTTATATTTTTCATAGATTATTTTCATGTTCCTGTTCATTTTGGGGCAAATGCCTTTGCAGGTAGTAAAAAAATATTCTGCCACATAAACTTTTCCATCCACGTTTCTTTCAGATACAGGTTTGCCATTTTGATCAGTAAACGAAAAATCTTTTACGTAAGTCAGCACCGGAAGTTTTACTTTATAATAATCATTTCCGGCAAAGAGCATCATATAAAATACACACATCAGCACTGCAAAAAATCCAATGTACCACCAGTATTTTCTTTTCATTTTTAGAGCTAAACTTATTGTAAAATTAATGCAGACCTGCAATTACTTCATTGCAAATATTGCATCATTGTTGCAAATTTACTATTTTTGCTTTTTATTTATATCCATGCCGGCAAAAATTAATTGGGATTTTCTTGGGATTGCAACATCTGTGGCATGTGCGATACATTGTGCCGTTTTGCCTGTGCTGATAAGTGCATTACCGGTTTTTGGTATTAATATTATACATAATTCTTTTTTTGAATGGGGTATGATTGTGCTTGCCTTTGTTGTAGGTTGTTACTCACTGTTGCATGGATATATAAAACATCATAAGAATTATATACCGGTTATTATCTTTTCGTTTGGTGTTATATTTTTAGTGCTTAAGCAATTTTTTATTTCTTATGAATATTTGTTTTTAAGCTTTGCGGTTTTTTTTATTATCTTATCTCATATCATAAATTACAGGTATTGCCAGCAAAGCAAAGTGTGCAGTTCACCGCATCATAAACATTAAGTCTGCATACGAGTAATTGCTTTTAAAGAATCTTTGGCTATCTTGATAACAAACGAATTGAATGAAAACATCTTTGCTTATCATTAGTTTTGTAATTATCTTTTTTGAAACATCTCATGCTCAATTAAAAGATGAAATAGAAATAAGACAAGTTTTAAAAGAACAGGTTAATGCATGGAATGATGGAGATTTAAAAAACTTTATGCAGGGATACTGGCAAAGTGATTCATTAAAATTTATTGGCAAATCGGGCATTAATTATGGATGGAATGAAGCATTGAAAAATTATAAAAAAGGCTATCCTGATACTGCTGCTATGGGTAAGTTAGCTTTTGATATTATTGAGACAGACCGGTTATCACCTCTATATACTTTTGTGATTGGCAAATGGCAGCTTACAAGAACGATTGGTGATTTAAGCGGTTATTTTACTTTACTTTTTAAAAAGATAAATAACAAATGGCTCATTATTGCTGATCATAGCAGTTAAGCGACGGTATGCAGAAAGATTAAAACTTCCATTTCTTCCGGTAGTAAATTATCAGCGCTACAAGGCTGCTTATAAACCATACATAAAAAATATAGTTGCCAATGCCGGGCTTATTTTCAAAGAAGGCAAAATTGAATGCAATACCGATTGTACTATTAATAAGTAACCATAATAATGCTACAGAAATTGATGTAGCAATTTTTGCAAGAAAATCTCTTGTTTCACTTTCCATACCACTCATCAGGGCCGCTTTGTATGAAGGTAAAAATATTTAACCTTATCCCAACGCTTCTCCAAAGTAGAAGGCCAAAAGAGGTTCTGTGCCTGGGAAGAATCAGGTGGATATTACTTCAACAACAAGTTTTCAAAATCAGTGCTATCACCTGAAAAAACGTTGAAGTCAACAGTTGAAATTATTCCGTTTACATGGCCGCTTTCACTGTGCTGCCAGAATAACCATTTGCGGCTAAGTCGTGGTTTTTCAGGTTGTAAATAATGCGCTATCCAAAACGGATAATCATCAAAATCTTTATTTAAATAATTATTATAAAAATCAATGTTGGTATAAATGATTGGTTTCGTTTTAAATTGTTGTTCAACTTTAACCAGCCATAATTTTACCTGGCTTATTATGTCATTTTTATTGGCTCCAAATGAATGTTCTATATCCAGCACCGGCGGCAAATCACCCTTCCCGGGTTTAACAATATCAATAAAATTTTGAGCCTGCGCATTCGCACTTTTGCCGCATATAAAATAATGATAGGCGCCCCTGGGTATTTTCTTTTCTTCAGCCTGAAGCCAGTTTCTTCTAAATTGCGGATCTATTTTGCCCATACCTTCAGTGGCTTTTATAAATACAAAACCAACCTTAATATCCATTACTTTCATTCCACTTACCTCATCCCAGTTAATCACTTGCTGGTAGCGGCTTACATCAATGCCATGTATAATAAAACCTTGCGGAATATCTATTCCAAATGCAGGATAAATTATTGAACGCGGCTTTATTAAAAGATCAAATAAATAATATATGCCTGCAGATACAAAACATAACCAAAGGAAAATAATTACAATTGATCTTAAAATTGAACGCCTTTTTTTTCTTGCCACGGTTTCAGCTGGTGCAAATAATGTTTATGGAAATTATTGTAAACAGGAGGATCAAAACTATTGCTTAATTAATTTTTTTACAAGTATTACTTTACCCCCATTTTTTATACTTAAAAAATAACTTCCCGGCGCAAGCTTTGCGGTTTTAATTTCCTGGAAATAAGTATTATAAACCTTGATTTTAATACTATACATTAATTGACCCAAGGCATTGTAAAGACCAATTTTTGCTTCCGGATAAGTGAAATTTTGCAGGTAAATAAAAAACCGGTCTTGCACGGGGTTAGGAAATATTTGTACAATGTTTGGTGCTGTATTATTATCCTTTATTTTTTGTGAAATATTATTTTGCGTTATCAGCCAGCTTTCAGGATCTATCAATACTGTATCAGCAACAAAGCCAATATCTTTATAGAAGATTTCACCATTTGTTTTGTTATCAACAACAATTGTTTTTTCCTGTAAAGTGTTTTTAAAAAGCAATGCAACAGGTAATTTAAAAAACTTTACAGAAGTATCTGATGTTGTTTGATTGATTTTTATTCTAACATAATTGTTTCCCATCTGCTTCCATTGTACATTATAAGATGGATAGCCTTGTCCGTAAAACCATTCTTTAAAAAATTCAGTAAGATCTTTTTTACTTACCTGTTCTAAATTTCTTTTAAGATCATCAGTTCTCGCAAATCCAAAGCTCACGGCACTATCAGTAAGGTATTGCCTTACACCATTAAAGAAAATTTCATCACCAAGTATCCAGCGAAGCATATACAAAAGATGAGAACCTTTTGTATAAGAAAGCCTTCCATTAAATATCCGGCTTACGCTCGCAGTATCATTAACCCACACCGAACCTGATGCAACTGAAGTGATGTTATGTATTTCACTTTTTCTTGTAAACAATGTATTTGCCGGATATTTTTTTTCCATGTACATGCTTGCCATGTGTGTGGCAAATCCTTCGTTGAGCCATATATCCTGCCAGCTTGCGCAGGTAACTTTATCACCAAACCATTGATGCGCCAGCTCATGCGCCATAAGGCTTTCATCAGGCGTTAAAATAAATGTGGAAGTTTGATGTTCCTGTCCGCCGCCCCAGCCAAATTGCACATGGCCATATTTTTCTTTTATAAAAGGATATTCTCCAAACGTATTATTGTAAAGCTGTAACGCATCTAAAACGAGTGGCGTATTATTTTTAAATAAGGTAACATTTTCAGGATAACAAAATGTTTGCATCGGCAAAATAATATTGCCTAATTGAACACTGTCATTAAAAATAGTATAGTTAGTTACAGCAAAGCAAATGAGGTAAGTGGCAATTGGATACCGGTGTTTCCAATGTGTAATTGTATTGATACCAGATATTGTTTCCAACTGTAACAAGCCATTTGATGCCGCCTTATATTGAGATGGATGTGTGATGAAAACATCAATGGAATCTGCTTTATCATCCAATCCATTTTTACATGGCCACCAATCACGGCTGCCATAAGGCTCGCTAAGCGTCCAGATGATGGGAACATTAGCATGTGTAGTTTGCACAAACGAGCCAAAGCCTGTATTTAGCGGTATTCCATGATAATAAATTGATAAAGAATCCAAAGTGCCTGCAGTAATATTTTCATCAAAATTTATTTGCAGAACATTGTTAATATGGGAAGTATTTAAATTAGTATTTCGTTGTAGTACACTATCTGCAATAAGATCATCCACTAAGTCAAAAGAGATAGAATTGGTGGATGATGTGATCGTAAAATAAATTGTGACTTTACCATTTATAAATCTAACAGCAGGATCAACCTGCCATTCACAACGATAATATTTTACATCAGAATTATTTGAAGAAGCAGAAGTATTACGTGCCGTAGCATTCATCAATCTTGCATGACTATGTTGTTCAGCCATTGCAATTGAATCAATTTGATTATAATGTGCAGGCTGGCAATAAGCCTCTGAAATAAAAAACATCATTATTACCGTCAATAAGCGCATTAAGTTGTTTTAACTGTCTTTTAACTACATCCGGAACCTTAGCAGTTACCTTTGCCCTCCAAAATATGCAGGATCAAAGTTCCTGCATTATTTTTTAAAATGAGCTAACGCACAGCAAACCGTTAGTTTTGTTTACTTTTATAAACTTGTTTTAACAGCAAGCTCATTTAAATATTTAAAAATTATTTTATGATGAGAATACCCTTGATAAAGAAGTTTTATTGTTTTGTGGCTGTATTTTTAGTTGGCGTTAAAAATCTTGCGGCGCATATATTGGATGCAGACACTACAAAGCTTATTGCAAGCCTTACTCTTAAGCATAAATCTTCTGATAATTTTGTAGAAAATAATAATGCTAAATATCCCGAAAGTCTAAGTGAACACAGAGATCAAACTTTGGACTACATAAAAAACTACAGCAATAAACAACGGGAATATTTAATGGGAATTTACCAGCAAGGCCAAAAATATTTTCCTAAAGTTGCGGAAATATTAAAGCAATATAAATTGCCGGAAGAATTAAAAGTGTTGATTGCACTTGAATCCGGTTTTAATGCCAATGCAGTCTCAAAAGCAGGCGCAGTAGGCTATTGGCAGATAATGGATGCAGTAGCTAAAGAATATGGCTTAAACATTTCATCTTTAAACACAAGTAAGCACAAAAAGAAAGATGAACGAAAAAACATTGATAAATCTACTCTTGCAGCTGCAAAATATTTTCGTGATTTGCAATCAAATTTAAACAGCGATCTGCTGTTAATGGTAGCATCTTATAATTGTGGTGCAGGTAAAGTACGGAGTGCAATAAGAAAATCAGGAAACCGTGAGGCTGGTTTTTGGGACGTGAAAAATTACCTGCCTGCTGAGACAAGAAAATATGTAATGAACTTTATTGCATTGAATGTAGTATTTGAAAACTTCGAAAAGTTCTCAAAAAATCAGTTGGTTTTTCTGCCGTTTACTAAAGAAGATTTAATAATTGATTTTCCCGTATATAACAATAGTGTGCCTGAGAGTGCGCCTGCTATTGATTAAAATAGTCAGACACCGCTGGTTATTTTTTTTGAGAGTATCTTTGAAGAATGCCAGGGCTCAATTTTAATGATAGCATAAATTTTTTTAGTAAGCTTACTTTCCGAAGGGTATTAAATGCCGGGAAAGTTTTAATTAGTTTTTACGTTAGCAGAATTTTAAATAAGCCAATACAATGGGGCTTCCCTATTTCAATTTCATTTGAGCCAACAACATCCTGCAATTTACGATGCCCTGAATGCCCAAGCGGATTACGAGCATTTACACGGCCAACCGGAATGTTGGAAAAAGACTTCTTCAGGCAAACGATTGATGATATCCATCAGCACTTACTTTACCTGATATTTTATTTCCAGGGAGAGCCATATTTGAACAAAGATTTTTTGGAAATGGTGAAGTACGCATCAGCGAAAGGCTTGTACACAGCCACTTCTACCAATGCACATTACCTTAATGATGAAGCCGCAAGAAAGACTGTTGAGAGTGGTTTAGACAGGTTAATAATTTCTATTGACGGCACTACGCAGGATGTTTACAAACAATATCGTGTAGGCGGCAATCTTAATAAAGTAATAGAAGGAGCAAAAAATATTGTAAAATGGAAGAAGGAATTAAACAGTAAAACACCTTTTGTTTTTTTTCAGTTTCTGGTTGTAAAACCTAATGAACACCAGATTGAAGAGATAAAACTTTTGGCAAAAGAAGTAGGTGTTGATGAAGTTCGTTTTAAAACTGCCCAGGTTTATGATTATAAAAATGATCCTAATAATCTTATTCCTGTAAATGAAAAATACAGCAGGTATAAAAAGAATAATGGTGATTATTACCTGCCAAAAAACAAATTCGCAAACCGTTGCTGGAAGTTGTGGCATGCAAATGTAATTACGTGGGATGGCCTTGTAGTGCCATGCTGCTTTGATAAAGATGCATCGCACAGGTTGGGCAATTTAAAGATGCAATCCTTTAAAGATATCTGGCAAAATGATAATTATAAGCAATTTAGAAGAGAGCTTATGACCAGCAGAAAGAACATTGATATTTGCTCAAATTGCAGTGAAGGCGCTTCTGTTTGGAAAGAATGATTGCATTTTATTAGTTGTTTGCGATCACTATTTGATCAATCGTTTCGAGAGAACATTTCTTTGAAATTCACAACTTAATTCAAAGTTCATAGTTGAATTAACAACCTATTCAACTCCAGTGCCGGATGTGAATGATACATGAGAACTTTCATAAAATTTTTTTTGAAGGCTGGATTGATTTGAGTTTCCTTATCACGGCTTTTGGATCTTCTGATTTAAAAACTGTGCTGCCTGCCACTAAAACATCGGCACCTGCATCTACTATTTCTTGCACATTTTCTAAAGTGATACCGCCGTCTACTTCGATTTTTGCTTTCAATCCGGCATCATCAATCATCCTTCTAAGTTGCTCTATTTTTTTTATTGAATGCGGAATAAATGTTTGACCACCAAAGCCAGGGTTTACGCTCATAAGCAAAACAACATCTATATCTTCTAAAATATCCTGCAAAAAATTTACCGGCGTGTGTGGGTTAATAGCCACGCCAGCCTTCATTCCCAGTTCTTTTATCTGTTGTATATTTCTGTGAAGATTGTTGCACGTTTCTATGTGCACAGAAAGAATATCTGCGCCGGCTTTTTTAAATTCTTCTGCATAATTTTCAGGCTTTACAATCATCAGATGAACATCACATATCTTATCAGTTGTTGCAGTTACCTGCTTTATAATGGGAAAGCCAAAACTAATATTTGGCACAAAGTTGCCATCCATCACATCAAGATGAAACCAGTCGGCTTCACTTTCATTAAGCATTTTACATTCTTCCTCAAGCCTTAAAAAATTTGCCGCTAAAAGTGATGGAGCAATGATGGGCATTTTATTTATTGATAATTAAGAATTGAAAATTACAAAATATGTTTTTTGACAAATGACTTGTTAACTTCTGACTTATAACTTAAAACTTACCACTTAAAACTTCTTACTTTTCTAATTTTGCCAGTGCTTCCTTCGCTTCAATAAAATCTTTATCATATAATAAGGCCATGTGATAACTTTCAATTGCGTGCTGCTTCATAGACAATTTTTCATAACATCTTCCCATCCAGTAATAGCCTTCATCAAAATTATTTTGAACTGTAGTAGCACGTGCCAGCACTTTAAGGGCATCTTCATATTTCCCTGAATCGTATAAAGCAATTGCTTTTTCCCTGTATGCAAACATATAAGTATAATCACGATTGATGCAACTATCAAAGTAATTTATTGCCTTTTTTTTGTTGGATGTATAAGAATAATAAAGCCCTTTAATAAACCATGCCTGGTTTTGCGCTTTTGCTTTATCAGCAATTAACAATGCGTCGGCCATTGTAAGCGCTTTTGGATTTTTTGTTTCAGCATAAATCGTTCCTAATGAAATAATATATTCAGGCAAAGGATAAATATCAATCGCTTTTTCATAAGCACTGATGGCTTTTAAAGTATCACCGTTTTCATAAAGCAATGTTCCCTGGATGTCCCACAGTTGCACATTATCTGAATCTTTTTTTATCGCTTCATTCGTCAGTATTAGTGCAGAATCGTAGTTGCCATTATCTCTGTAAATCTCAATTAATTTTTGTGTGAGCGCCAATGAATCGGGATGTTTGACAAGAGATTGTTTTACTTGTTCTCTTGCTGAAATTGCCGGCATATCTATTGTTTCCTCTGTACGATCACTGCATGAATAAATAAATAGAATCAATATCGCTAACACACAAAGAATCTTTTTAAAGTTCATGCGCAAATTTAAGTGGATAAGCACATCATAATTACCATTATTATCAAATTAACAAAAGTGCAAAAAAAGGGAAATTATAATTCTATCACTTCACAATCCTTTATTTCTTTTTTATCAATTACAAAACGAATGATAGTTTTTACTTTATGCCATCCCTGTTTACCGGCCGCACCCGGATTTATGTGCAGGCATTCAATATTCTTATCGTACATCACCTTTAAAATATGTGAATGACCACTGATAAAGAGTTGTGGCGGATTTGCTTTTAATTCTTTTTTAATAGAAGGATTATAATTGGGCGGATAGCCGCCGATATGCTTCATTAAAACATCAACATCTTCACATTTCCATCTAAGTGTTTGTGGATAAATGCTTCTTATGTCCTGTCCATCAATATTGCCATAAACACCTTTAAGCGGTTTAAAGTTTTTTAACCTTTCTGCAATTTCAATAGTCCCAAAATCCCCTGCATGCCATATTTCATCAACATTTTTAAAATGGTCAAAGATTGCTTCATCAAGATAATGATGAGTGTCTGAAAGAAGGCCAATTCTTGTCATGTTGAATGTACGATTTAAAATGTGTGATGTAAGATGTTATAAAATTATTTATGATTAAACTTAAAAGTTTTTATTTATAAAAGTCATACATCTTACCTCCTGCTTCTTACATGCTGCATTACCATGATGTGCAATGTCATGAAAGTAAATATGATTAAATTTACAAGACATTTATCTATGAAAATCCATACATCTTACCTCGTATTTCTCACTTCACACATCAAAACATTCTCATGCCTCATTACTATAAAGCAGGTTTAATTCCAGCGAAGCGTCACACGCAGTTTCGCAAAGCTGATGGCAATTTATATTCGGAACAATTATTTTCTACCGAAGGATTTTCATCTGATTACTCTCTGCTTTACCACAACCATCCGCCAACAGAAATTATAAAAACAGAGAAACCCTACAGCGTAATGCCAACAGTTGCCGAAGAGAAGATGCTTTCTCACCGCAGCTTTCAGGGCTATAAGGTACAATCGCAAAAAGATTATTTAAAGAGCAGGATTCCCATTTTAGTGAATAATGATTGCCACATCAGTTTAGCTTCTCCGCAGCAAAGCATGACTGATTATTTTTATAAAAATGCAGATGCTGATGAACTGATCTTTATACACGAAGGAAGCGGAAAATTAAAAACGCAATATGGAGAGCTTGAATTTGTTTACGGGGATTATGTAATGATACCACGAGGCACTATTTACCAGATAGAATTTGAGGGGAAAAACAACAGGCTTTTTATTGTGGAGTCATTTAGTGCGATACGTTATCCAAAAAAATACCTTAGCAGGAACGGGCAGCTTTTAGAACATTCACCTTACACGGAAAGAGATATTAAACCGCCAAAAAACCTTCTGACAATTGATGAAAAAGGTGACTTTACTATTCTTACTAAAAAGAAAGGAATGATGTATGGCATACATTATCTGCATCACCCGTTTGATGTAGTCGGCTGGGATGGCTATTGTTATCCATACATTTTTTCAATACATGATTTTGAGCCGATAACAGGCCGGGTTCATCAGCCACCGCCTGTGCACCAAACGTTTGAGGCAAATAATTTTGTTGTGTGCTCATTTGTGCCAAGATTATTTGATTACCATCCGTTGGCTATTCCTGCGCCTTATAACCACAGTAATATTGATAGTGATGAAGTGATTTATTATGTTGACGGAGATTTTATGAGTCGTAAAAATGTTACAAGAGGGATGATAACTTTACATCCGGGTGGTATTCCACATGGGCCGCATCCCGGCGCTGTTAACAAAAGCATCGGCGCTAAAGAAACAAAAGAATTGGCTGTAATGGTAGATACTTTTCATCCATTGCAGTTAACTAAAGAAGCGCTTGAAATTGAAGACGAAAATTATGTGATGAGCTGGTCTGAATAAAGCTTCGGGACGAATGAGTTGAAAGAGAAGAAGAGATAAGAAGCGAAAATGTTGAAGAGTTCAAACGTAAATAATGGAGGGCTGAGGTAAAGAGGCAAATTTCAAATCAACGCTTTTGAAGACAACCATGAGTTTTAAGAATTGTAAATTAATTTTCGTCTAATAATTCAGGTCTATTTTCTTTGGTTCGCTTTATAGATTCTTCAAGCCTCCATGCTTCAATTTTAGAATGATTGCCACTTAATAAAACAGCGGGCACTTTCAATCCTCTAAATTCTTCAGGTCTTGTGTACACAGGTGGTGCAATTAAATTATCCTGGAAAGAATCCATCAATGCAGATGACTCATCATTTAAAACGCCGGGTATTAATCTCCCGACAGCATCAACAATAATTGCAGCGCCAAGCTCTCCGCCGCTCAAAACATAATCTCCTACAGATATTTCCTTTGTTACAAAATGATCTCTTACTCTTTGGTCAATACCCTTATAATGACCACAAATTAAAAGCAGATTTTTTTTTAGAGATAACTGATTAGCCATTTTTTGATTAAAGATTTTACCCTCTGGCGCAAGAAATATTATTTCATCATAAGCAGTTTTTTGCTGCAATGTTTCAATTGCGTTTACAAGAGGCTCACACATTATTACAAGTCCTGCGCCTCCGCCAAACTGGTAATCATCCACCTGCCCATGTTTGTAATTTGTATAATCTCTAAGGTTGTAAAGATTTACTTCAAGTAAGTTTTTGTCTCTTGCTCTTTTTAATATTGAATGGCTAAAAAAACTTTCCATTAATTGAGGAACCACAGAAATAATGTCAACCTTCATACTTATAAGTTAAAATGTCTCGATACTCACATGTGTTTGGCAATTCAGTTCCAGCCAAGTTATTCCATAAACTCATCAAGATTTCTTTTTTCTTTTTTTGTAGGTCTGCCTTGTTTACTTTGCCTTTTACCTGTTTGAAAAACGAAAGCCGTGCCCTGCATTTTTTCATTATCTTCTTCAGGCGTGAGGTCAATATAATATTTAACAGCTTCTGAATACTGCACTCTCGAGTACAACAGCCCGGTCACCTCAATCACCCATTTCTTTGCTTCAGTTTTTACCTCATACTGTTCGCCGGTTTTAACGGTTTTAGCTGCTTTCACATTTATTCCATTACATTTTACTTTATTGTTTGCGCATGCATCTGCAGCAAGGCTCCGCGTTTTAAAAATACGTATTGCCCAGAGGTATTTATCAAGTCGCAGCTTTTCGGTATCGGGCATATCCAAAATTAAAAAATCTTTAAATGGAATGAAAATAGTAATTGCTTACTTTTATTTCTTTAAACATTTAAAATGAAATTTTGGGTACTAAAAGCTCCGGTAATAATTATATTTTTTTGTTGTTCAATTCAATGCTTTTGCCAGTTTAGGCCAAAGAAAATTAACTGGACAACCGATGGAAATGCTTACATGCAAATAAAAGATGGCGCCATTGTGCAAACAGATATCAAGTCAAATAACGAAACTATATTGATAAAAAAAGAACAATTAATACCTGAAGGAAAATCTAATCCGCTTTCATTTAATATATATACATTTTCTGCAAATAAAAACAAGGTGCTGCTATTTACTAATACTGCAAAAGTGTGGCGATACCATACCCGTGGTGATTATTGGGTGCTGGATATTTCTTCAAATAAATTAACACAACTCGGTAAGGGAAGGCCTTCCCAATCATTAATGTTTGCTAAAATTTCTCCCGATGAAAAGAAGGCCGCTTATGTAAGCGAACATAATATTTATGTAGAAGATTTATCATCTCATCAAATAACTCCACTTACAAAAGACGGAACACGAAAACTTATTAATGGCACATTTGATTGGGTTTATGAAGAGGAGTTTGGTTGCAGGGATGGCTTTCGCTGGAGCCCTGATAGCAAATCAATTGCCTTTTGGCAGGTGGATGCTACCATGATAAGAGATTACTATATGCTTAATACAACTGACTCTGTTTATTCCCGTGTGATTCCTGTAGAATATCCAAAAGTTGGGCAGCCGCCTTCGCCGGTACGCATAGGAGTTATCAATGTAATTAATAAAAATATAAAATGGATGAACATACCGGGAGATCCGCAGCAGCACTATCTTCCAAGGATGGAATGGGCAGCTAACTCAAATGAGATAGTAGCAGAACAATTAAACCGGAAGCAGAATGAAGCAAAGCTTTTTTATTGTGATGTTAATACCGGCGCTGCAAAAACATTTTACACCGATAGCAATAATGCATGGGTAGAAATTAAATCGTACTGGCATGATGATGACCCCACAGAATGGGAATGGTTAAAAAATGGAAAAGAGTTTTTATGGGTTTCAGAAAAGGATGGATGGAGACATATTTACCGCATAAATCGTGATGGTAAAAATGAAGTATTAGTTACCAAAGGGAACTATGATATAGCAGATATCAAAGCAATTGATGAAGCCGGTAACTATGTTTATTTTATGGCTTCTCCGCACAATGCCACACAATTATATTTGTACAAAACAAAACTTGACGGCAGCGGAAATGCAGAGATGGTTTCCCCGCAAAATTTAGCCGGCACACATGATTATGATATTTCACCAAATAGTAAATATGCAGTACATTCTTTTTCAAATTATAAAACTTATCCGGCGGTTGAATGGATTTCTTTACCTGATAATAAACCGTTAGATGAGAACAGGAGTATTGCAAAAACAATGCGCATAGATCAAAATAACCGAACAGCTTATTTTACGCTTACAACAGAAGATAATATTACCGTAGATGGATGGATGATAAAACCCGCAAATTTTGACAGTACAAAAAAATATCCGGTTGTTTTTTATGTATACACTGAACCTGCTTCTTCAACAGTTGACGATAGCTATGGAGGCCAGCGAAATTTTTTATTTGATGGAGACATGAGCCAGGATGGATACTTCCAGGTATCGCTTGATAACCGCGGCACGCCTTCGCTTAAAGGAGCTGCATGGCGTAAATCTATTTATAAAAAAATTGGAATACTTAATATTCATGACCAGGCTATGGCGGCCAAAAAGTTTTTGGATAAACCTTATTTTGATAAAGAAAGAATTGCCGTGTGGGGATGGAGCGGTGGTGCGGCCGCAACACTAAATTTAATGTTCCAGCATCCTGAAATTTATAAAACCGGTATTGCAATAGCCGCTATCACCAATGAATTATTATACGATAATATTTATACCGAAAGATATATGGGTTTACCGCAGGAAAATATGGATGATTATGTAAAGGGATCACCTATTTATTATGCAAAAAATTTGCAGGGAACCCTGTTATATATTCATGGCACCGGCGATGATAATGTACAATATGATAATGCCGAAGTATTATTAAATGAACTCATAAAATACAATAAACAATTTCAGTTCATGTCTTACCCAAACAGGACACACAGCATTTCAGAAGGTGAAGGAACACGCAAACATTTATCAACTTTATACACCGGTTTTTTAAGAAAGAATTGCCCCGGAGGAGGGAAGTAATTTTAAGAATTCAAGAAAGTTATTTTACATACATATTTTTCAAAGCATCTTTTAATGAAGTTATTGAGGCATCATCTTTTGACTCATCTGAAAAAATTGTTTTGGCATCTGTCTCTTCTCCATAAAAAGCTTCATTGAATTTGCTATCAACACTAAGCGCAGAGCCGCTTAAGCTTATGCCTGCGAAAAGTCCTTTGCTCCTGGAATAAGAATAAACTTCTGCTTCTAATTTATAATCTGTGCCGGCGGAAGAGTTTCTTCCAACAGGCCCTGCTGTTACAGATATATCACCACCTAAAGTAAAGCTTCCATTACCAATTTTTTCAAGCGTTTCCCTGCTCTTGAATATCAATACAAGATCAATAGATTGCACGCCGGCCTGGAATCCAAGACTGCCACCGGTTAATGTTATAAATGCAGGATCACTCCATGTTCCGTCTTCTTTCTTAACTATTGCTATTCCCTTTCCTCTTTTACCTGCAAGAACAAACCCTGCATTAATTAGTTTTGGTATTACGATAATGCCTTGTATTATCTTTAATAATTGTTGCGGAATTTTTTCTTTCATTGTTACAAAATCTTTCAGCACTTTAGCAGAGGCCTCAATCTTTTCAGATTGTTTATCCTGGCTTTTAATTACTGTAAATGAGAGGCAAAATATAGCTATCAATAAAGGAAGTTTCATGCACTTTATCAATTTCATAAGAGGTATTTAAGAATTCAAAAAAGGATTATTAGAAAATTATTGTTGCATTTCAGCAAAGTATTTATGGAAGTAAGGTATGGTTTCAATTCCCTTATAAAAATTAAAGAGATCATATTTTTCATTAGGACTATGAAGATTATCGCTGTCCAAGCCAAAGCCGAGAAATACAACTTTGGCGCCCAATTCTTTTTCAAATAATGAACATATTGGAATGCTTCCGCCGCCTCTTACCGGTATTGGTTTTTTATTAAATGTTGCCTCAATAGCCTTTGCTGCAGCTTTATAAGCAACACTTTCTATAGAAGTCATATAAGGCTCGCCGCCATGATGGTCAAAGGCATTAACAGTTACTGATGGCGGTGCTATTTTTTCAAAATAATCAAGTAAGAGGGCAGTGATTTTTTCAGAAGATTGATTAGGTACAAGCCGTGCAGATATTTTAGCTGTGGCTTTTGAAGGTAATACTGTTTTAGCGCCTTCGCTTTGGTAGCCGCCCCAGATACCATTCAATTCAAGCGTTGGCCGTATACCGGTTCTTTCAATAGTTGAATAGCCTTTTTCTCCCCATAATTCTTTTACACCAAGATCTTTTCTATATGCCTCTTCATCGAACGGAGCAGCAGCCATTAATTTTCTTTCCTCATCATTTACAGGCAGTACATCATCATAAAAGCCAGGTATAGTTACATGATTATTTTCATCATGGCAGGTGGCAATCATCTGGGCTAAAATAGTTATAGGATTAGCAACTGCACCTCCATACACACCACTGTGAAGATCACGTGAAGGGCCGGTAACTTCCACTTCTATATAGCTTAAACCTCTTACACCAATATCAATGCTTGGCGTATCCATACTTATCATTGCGGTATCACTTATTAAAATTACATCAGCCTTTAAAAGTTCTTTATTTTCTGCAACAAATTTACCAAGGTTGGGCGAGCCAACTTCTTCCTCACCTTCAATAATAAACTTGATATTGGTTGCCAGAGAGTTTGTCTGCACCATGGTTTCAAAGGCTTTTACATGCATATAAAATTGTCCTTTATCATCACATGCGCCACGGGCATAAATCTTTCCATCTTTAATAACAGGTTCAAAAGGTCCGCTTTTCCAGAGGTTTAAAGGATCCGGCGGCTGAACATCATAATGGCCGTAAACCAATACGGTAGGCTTTGAAGCATCAATTATCTTTTCACCAACTACCACAGGATGGCCGTCTGTGGGATATATTTCTGCCTTATCAGCGCCGGCATGTAGTAACCTTTCTTTAACTGCTTCAGCACATTTTATAAGGTCTTCTTTATTTTCTGTTTTTGCACTTATGGAAGGAATGCGTAATAACTGCAGCAGCTCTTCCAAAAAACGGTCTTTATTTTTTTCCTGGTAATCTTTCCATATCTGCATAAAAATTTATTTAAAACTTTATAAATTAATGGGCGAGCGAATATAAGTTTTTTAAACATTGCTTATGTACAATCACATAAGCAACAGGTAAGAAGATTAACAGTTTTAAAATAAAAATTTGAAGGAAATTTTGGAAATAATGAGGTTGAGATTCTAAATTTGCGCAAGATTGCTTTTCAATCCATCAGCCTTTGTTTTAGTTGCATTAATTTATTAATGGTGCTTCTATACAAAGGCTGAGCCCATTTAGCCCCTGTGCTCTAAAGGGAATAACTAATAATTTATTGTTTCCAAGTAATATGGTTAATAGAGCAGATTAGAAAGTAGTATCAAATCTGCGTTGCACATAATCCCAGTTAACTATGTTCCACCAATTTTCAATGTAGTCTGCTCTTTTGTTTTGGTATTTAAGATAATAAGCATGTTCCCATACATCTAAACCTAATATGGGAGAGCCTTTTATTTCACTCACGTCCATTAAAGGGTTGTCCTGGTTAGGTGTGGAACCTATCCTGAGCGCTTTATTTTTATCTGCGTATAACCATGCCCAGCCACTGCCAAACCTGTTTTTACCAGCATCGGAAAACTGGGTTTTAAAATTTGAAAATGAACCAAAATTCTTTTCAATTGATTCCATCAGCTTGCCGGCCGGTTTGTTATCATTTTGCTTAGGCCGCATACATTGCCAAAACATTTCATGGTTATAATGCCCGCCTCCGTTGTTTCGCATCTTGGCCGTGTACTTTGATACATTTGTAAGAATATCTTCCACAGATTTTGCATTAACACCTTCTGCTGCTACAGCTTCTTTTAAATTTTTTGAGTAAGTAGCTGCATGTTTTGTATAATGTATTTCCATTGTTTTTGCATCTACCACATCTTCAAATGCATTGTAAGCATACGGCAAAGGCTGCTGATCGAAACCTGTTGTAAGAGGTGATGCAAAAACATTTTCAGGCGCTTTAAAAGATTCAAGAATTGATGCCACAGAAGTAAGACCAACACCAATGACTATTGTGCCCTTTGCTGTAGTTTTTAAAAATTTTCTGCGGGGAGTTTTGCCGGTCATATAAAATATTTAAGTGTAAGATTTAGTGAATTTAAATTTATCTAACAGAGGTTTCAAATAAATATAGCATTTTTTAAAAAACCTATCATAAAATTCTTTACTAAATAATTGTGAATCACGGGTGGCTTTGTAAGTAAGAAAAGCGCCTATAGGAGTTAACACTATTATTGATAACCATGCACCCATAAATGGCGTAAGAATCCCTTGTCTTACAAACTTTTCTCCAAACATATTGAGGAGATGAAATATTAAAAAGAAAATGATGGCTACCAGCAATGGCATACCCAGGCCGCCTTTGCGTATAATTGAACCTAACGGAGCGCCAATAAAAAACAACACAAGGCAGGCAATAGAAAGTGAAAATTTTTTATGCCATTCACTAAGTGTTGAGGTAAGATCTTTTGCCCGGCTTTCGGCCTCAATTGCAGTAAGCTGAGTTGACGAATTTAGAGTAGCTACAAGGTTTCTGGCCCGGTCATTTACTATTGATTTTAATGAATCAGGAATAAGATCATCAAATTTTTTTGCAGTAATTACATCCATTTTTTTTGAAACTGCATTTCTATTACTATCATTTATAACACTTATGTACAAGCCCAAATCGTGATTTGTACGCCGGGCAAATGAATCCGGAAAACGTTCAAGCGAATCAATTGTATTATCAAGCTGCCGAACAGTTTGCATTCTAAAACCTGATTTAAACAGGCTGTCTGCGGTCTTTTGAATATCAAGCTGGCTAAGATCGAAAAGCTTATTATATTCTTTAAACCCCAATCTTACAAATTCATTATTTGGATTATTTATTTCGCCGGTTTCCTGGTAACGGTATCCGTTACGCAAACGGAATTCAAGAAACTTTTTGTCGGGACTGATTTTCATAAAGCCGGTTTCAGACACAACGGTATTATCCTGTGGACCGTAGGATTGTTCATAGATCAACACACTTTTTAAAGTACTGTGGTCTTTTTCTTTTTTTCCAACTTTGATAGAATATCCTCTGAAACCGTTATAAAACACACCATCCTTTAGATCAAATGCCGGGCTTTTGCGATAGATATCATTGTATAAAACCGCAAACTTTAAATTGGCAACAGGTATTACATAATTAGAAAATAAAAAAGTAACCCCGCTTAGTAATACCGCTACAAAAAATAACGGTCTCATAAACCTTAATAACGGAATGCCGGAAGATTTTATAGCAACCAATTCAAAGCTTTCGCCGAGCTTACCAAAAGTCATTATAGAAGACAGTAAAACAGCAATAGGTAACGCCAGCATAACCAATGTTGCACTTGCATAATAAATAAATTTCCACACAGTTAACATGTCAAGGCCTTTACCTACAATATCATCAATATATTTCCAAATGGTTTGCATTAACAGTACAAAAAGTGCAATAAAAAATGTGGCAATAAATGGCCACAAAAATGCTTTAAGAATAAGTTTATCTAACTTTTTTATCACCTTATAAGTAAATTACTTTTATAAAAAGTTTATGGAGAAACGAACAAATTTACAATTTTCAGCGGAGGAACTAAGCCTGGTTAACAATACAGAATGGATTTTAACTAAACACAGTATTATAAAAAAAGTATATGATATGTTTGGTGATGTATGTGAAATAATGAAGCAACAGCTTAGCTTTCATAAAGATTTTTTTGCTGAAAGTTTATATAATCGCTCCGGCAAAATATCAAGAGGTGATAATTATCAAATGCTGCCTTATGTGATATTAGATTATCCTTCACTTTTTTTAAAGAACAATATTTTTGCCATCAGAACTATGTTTTGGTGGGGCAACTTTTTTAGCGTTACGCTGCATTTATCAGGAGAACAAAAAAGAAAATATATTGATGATAATTCTGCCTGGCTTTTTAATTTTTTAAAAGAAAATGATTTTTCAATTTGTGTAAATACAGAAGAATGGCAACATCATTTTGAGCAGGATAATTACGTATCCTCATCTGCTCTTTCAGCGTTAGAATATCAGCGTATTATTGAGAAATCTTTTTTTAAAGCAGCAAAAAAATTGCCGTTAAAGGAGAGTGATAAAGCGTATAATTTTATAATACAAAATTTTACAAAATTGATTGAGTCATTGCAGCTTAATTCCCGAGACGATAAAAAAGATCTTTTACCTGGGTTTCCCACAACTGGCTCTGGTCTTTGATTTCTTTCTTTTCTGCAAAATCATTTATTAACAGGATAGTCAAATTTGTTACTTCAGATCTTTCAATACAAAATTCAAAATATTCTTCTTTTGGTGAATTGACCCAGTGAAAACGGATTAATTTGTTTTCTTCAGTTTGAACTACTTCTGCCTGTTCACTTGATCCATTCCATGAAAAGTTAAATACACCTTCTGATTCATCTACCTTATCAGCAAACCACTCCTGCAACCCTGAAGCAGTTGATAAAAATTCGTACAAAATATTAGGAGAACATCTAACCGGATATTCTAAGGTGTATTTGACTTTCTTACTCATTCTTTTTGATTAATCGCTATGTATATCTGCAATAATAGAAAATAAATTTGCTAAAGAAAATAATTTATTATTCTTTTTGGCACATCACGTAAAAACACGAATCACTTGTTATATAAAACACGTTGTAATTAAACTGTATATTAAACAATAATTTGGTGTGACACAATAATTACCATAATTTACGTTAAATCTCCGGGACTTTTAACACCCAATTAACTCACCACAATAATAACCGCCCTTATGAGTATGCGTCAACTCAAAATTTCTAAATCAATAACAAACAGGGAAAGCCAAAGCCTGGAAAAATACTTGCAGGAAATAGGCAAAGTAGAATTGATTTCTCCTGAGGAAGAAGTAGAATTGGCTGTAAAAATTAAACAAGGCGACCAAAAAGCACTTGACAGGCTAACTAAAGCAAATTTAAGATTTGTTGTTTCTGTAGCAAAGCAATATCAAAACCAGGGGCTTACATTACCGGATCTTATTAATGAAGGAAATCTGGGCCTGATAAAAGCGGCACAAAGATTTGATGAAACCCGCGGTTTTAAATTTATATCGTATGGAGTGTGGTGGATAAGACAAAGCATATTACAGGCGCTTGCAGAACAATCAAGAATTGTAAGGTTACCTTTAAATAAAGTAGGATTAACAAATAGAATAAGCAGGGCATTTTCGTTGTTAGAGCAAGAGTATGAACGAGAACCAACAGCGGAAGAACTCGCCTTTTTTTTAGATATAGAAACAGAGGAAGTGTCTGCAACTTTAGGTGTGGCAGCCCGTCATTTAAGTATGGATTCACCTTTATCGGATGGTGAAGAAAGTACGCTTATCGATGTATTGGAAAATCCCAATGCTGAGATGAGTGATAAGCATATTGCTTTTAAAGAATCATTAAAAATTGAAATTGACCGCTCGCTAAATACTTTAACCGAAAGGCAAAAAGATGTTATCAGGTATTTTTTCGGCATAGGTGTAGATCATCCTTTTAGCCTTGAGGATATTGGAGATCATTTTCACTTAACGCGTGAAAGAGTTAGGCAAATAAAAGATAAAGCTTTAGTAAGACTTAGGGCAAATTCCCGCAGTAAATTATTAAAAGGTTATTTAGGAGCTTAACTTTACTATTTTTACAACCTTATAAGTGAATATAACTTTTTTGTTATGTTCACTTTTTTTTTAACTCCATTATCAATTATTTATGTCTATAAAAACGGGGTGTTTTCAAAATTTATTTTAAAAAATTAATTGCACATAATATATGTTTGAATCTTTAAGTGATAAATTAGATGCCGCTTTTAAAAATCTTAAAGGCCAGGCAAGAATTACAGAACTTAATATAGCTGCCACTTTAAAAGATATTCGCAGGGCTTTGGTAGATGCGGATGTAAATTATAAAATTGCGAAAGAATTTACTGATAGCATAAAGGATAAAGCCATTGGAGAAAAGGTGATTAACGCTATCAGCCCGGGCCAGTTAATGGTTAAGATTGTAAAAGATGAGTTAACAGAATTAATGGGTGGCAGTGAGAGTGAACTGGATGTAAAAGGCAGCCCGGCAATAATATTAATTGCAGGCTTGCAGGGTAGCGGTAAAACAACATTTAGCGGAAAACTTGCCAGCTATCTAAAAACAAAAAAAGGAAAATCGCCTTTGTTAGTGGCTGCAGATATTTACCGGCCCGCAGCTATTGACCAGTTAAAAATATTAGGAGGCCAGGTAAATGTGGATGTTTACAGCGAGCCTGAAAATAAAGATGCAGTTTCAATTGTACAAAATGCACTTAAAGAAGCTAAAAGTAAAAATAAGAATGTTATAATTATAGATACAGCCGGCCGTCTTGCAATAGATGAAGTGATGATGACAGAAGTTGCCAACATTAAATCCGCCGTAAATCCGCAGGAAATTTTATTTGTGGTGGATAGCATGACAGGCCAGGATGCAGTAAATACTGCAGCTGCATTTAACGAGCGGTTAAATTTTACAGGTGTGGTATTAACCAAGCTGGATGGTGATACCCGTGGTGGCGCAGCTATCTCCATAAAATATACAGTAAATAAGCCCATTAAGTTTATTAGCAGTGGCGAAAAATTAGATACACTTGATGTATTTTATCCTGAAAGGATGGCGCAGCGGATTTTAGGAATGGGTGATATTGTAAGTTTAGTTGAAAAAGCACAGGAACAATTTGATGAAGTTCAGGCTGCAAAGCTGGAGAAAAGGATACGCAAAAATCAATTTGATTTTGAAGATTTTAAAACACAGTTACAGCAGATAAAAAAGATGGGCAACCTTAAAGATCTTATGGGCATGATACCGGGCATTGGTAAACAGATAAAAGATATAGATATAAATGATGACGCCTTTAAGGGAATAGAAGCGATGATAAATTCAATGACGCTTGAAGAACGAAGAAACCCCGACATTATAAATCCTAACAGAAAACTGCGTATAGCAAAAGGAAGCGGCAAAGATATTACTGACGTTAACCAATTTTTAAAACAGTTTGAGCAAATGAAAGATATGATGAAGATGATGAATAAAATGCCCATGGGCAAACTTGCGTCATTAGGTAAAAGATAATTTTTTTACTTTGATTTGGATATTGATATTCTGCACCTTATCTTCGCTGTCCTTATAACACAAATAATCACAATTATCCACAACCCAAGAAAAATTTTTATTTTTTATGGCTGTAAAAATGAGATTGCAACGTCATGGCTCTAAGAAGAGACCATTTTACTTTATAGTAGTTGCAGATGCCCGTAGTCCGCGTGATGGCAAATTCATCCAAAAGTTAGGTTCATACAATCCGCTTACTGTGCCCGCCAGCATTCAAATTGACAGGCAAAAAGCATTAGACTGGCTTCATAAAGGCGCCCAGCCTACTGACACTGTGCGAAGAATATTGAGCTTTAAAGGCGTTTTATTCCTTAAGCATTTATTAAGAGGCGTTACATTAGGTCTTTTTGATGAAGCTGCTGCGATGGAAAAATTTACTAAGTGGAGTGGCGAGCATGATGCCGAGTTTTCCAAGCGACAGGAAAATAACAAAAAATCAAGACCTACAGGCAGGCAGCCGGTAGTAAGGAGGCCGGTAAGACAAGAACCTATGCGACAGGCACCACAGCCGCGGCAAGCGCCAAATGAAACTACAGCACGGCCGGAAGCTACCGAACCAACAGCTCCTTAAATCTAAAAAAATCATAAAATATACAAAGCAATCCTGATAGGGTTGCTTTTTTTATGAGAACGTTTTAAAATTATTGTTATGAAAAGTTATTTTAAGATAGGTAAACTGGCAGCCACTTACGGCTTAAAAGGAGAGATAATTTTACAGCATAGCTTAGGGAAAAAAACTTCTTTAAAAGGTCTTGAGGCAATTTTTATTGAAACAGCAACAGATATATTTTTTCCATATTTTGTTCAATCAGCAAAAATAAAAAGTGACAAAGAAACTTATTTAAAACTTGATGAAGTTGAGAGTAAAGAAACGGCTCATAAGCTAATTAAAAAAGAAGTATGGCTCTTGGAAGATGATTTTAAAAAGTTTGCCGGCAGTTCTGCGCCTATTTCTTTATTGGGGTTTACAATGATAAATGAAGGTAAAGAACTGGGAGAAATATTGGAAGTGATAGAGCAGCCTCATCAACTTTTGTGTAAGATATTATTGAATGCAAACGAAGCATTAATTCCTATTCATGATGAATTTTTACAAAAAGTTGATAAGAAAAATCGTAAAGTTTTCGTTGTACTTCCTGATGGATTGCTGGATATATACAAGCATACTTCTGGTAAACAAAATACATAGATTAAACACTGCCTTGTCTTAATATTTAATATGTAATTTTATTTCATTGCCCGGTAAAGTTCAACATATCATTGCTCATTTTGATCTTGATTCATTTTTTGTTTCAGTTGAGATATTGAATAATCCTTCATTAAAGGGCAAGCCTGTAATTGTTGGTGGCAGTGAACGTGGTGTGGTAGCGGCTTGCAGCTATGAAGCAAGAAAATTCGGAGTACATTCAGCAATGCCTTCTGCAAAAGCAAAACAACTTTGCCCGCAGGCAATTTTTGTGAGCGGCACAAGAGGCGACTACAGTAAATATTCAAGATGGGTTACGGAAATTATTGCTTCCAAAGCGCCGTTATTTGAAAAAGCTTCTATTGATGAGTTTTATTTAGACCTCACTGGTATGGATAAATATTTTGATGCTTTACAATGGACAATTGATCTTCGGCAGCAAATAATTAATGAAACAAAATTGCCAATATCTTTTGGACTGGCAAATAATAAAATGGTGGCTAAAATTGCTACTAATGAAGCAAAGCCAAATGGATATCTGCAGGTTTCGCCCGGCCACGAAAAAGAATTTTTAGCTCCGTTGGCTGTAAATAAAATTCCCGGCATCGGAGATCATACTTACTATTCTTTACAGCAAATGGGCATTTTATTAATCCAGGATATTTATAAATTTTCTGCCGATGATTTAGAAAAAAAACTTGGCAAGTGGGGCGTGGAATTATGGCATAAAGCCCAGGGAAATCATCATTCCAAAATATCATCTTATCACGAAGCAAAATCAGTTTCTACCGAGAACACTTTTCATGAGAATATAAAAGATATTAATTTTTTGATGAGTGAAATTGTAAGAATGACAGAAAAAATTTCTTATGAATTGAGGCAGGATGGCAAGCTTGCCGGACGTGTTTCAGTTAAGATCCGTTATCCTGATTTTGAAACTACTTCAAGGCAAACTACTCTTCCATACACCTGCGCAGATGATGAATTAATACCGGTTATTAAAGATCTGTTTTACAAATTGTATAAAAAAGGAACACCTGTTCGCCTGCTTGGTGTACGTCTTAGTGATTTTACCAACGAAGCAATTCAAACCAATATATTTTCAAATGTAGAAAGAAAAACGGTTTTATATAAAACTATAGATGACGTGAAGAAACGCTTTGGCAAAGCATCTTTACACAGAGCATCATCAAAATAATTAATAAAAGATAATTTGTAAACAAGAATTGTGTTTGCAATCGTTACAGTATTGTAACTTTAATTTTTAAATCTAAAACTAATATATGAGTTTACGCTTAGGTGACATGGCTCCGGATTTTAAAGCCGATACAACTGAAGGGCCAATTGATTTTTATGAATATTTAGGAGATAGCTGGGGAGTGTTATTTTCTCATCCCGCCGATTATACTCCGGTTTGTACTACAGAATTGGGCAAAACTGCATTGCTTAAAAATGAATTTGAAAAGAGAAATGTAAAAGTTCTTGCAGTAAGCGTTGATCCATTAGAAAAACATAAAGGTTGGAAAAATGATATTAATGAAACGCAAAATTGCAATGTTGAATTTCCGATGATTGCAGATGAAGATAAAACTGTTGCAAATTTGTATGATATGATTCATCCAAATGCATCAGAAACTTTTACTGTCCGCTCTCTTTTTATTATCGGGCCGGATAAAAAAATTAAACTTATTATCACATATCCTGCATCAACCGGGAGAAACTTTTTTGAAGTACTGAGAGTGATAGACTCACTGCAACTTACTGCAAAATATAGTGTGGCAACACCTGCCGATTGGCAGCATGGTGAAGATGTAATTATTGTGCCCGCAGTAAGCACCGAAGATGCTATGAAGAGATTTGAGAAAGGTGTAAAAGTGATTAAGCCATATCTTCGTTATACTCCTCAACCGAATTTAGATTAAATACTTCACCTAACCCTCTCCAAAGGAGATGGAATGTTACCTCACCCTAGCCCTCTCCAAAGGAGAGGGGATAAGCAGGTGCTTTATGCTTTTTTAGCTGATTCAGCAGGGCTTTCATATCTTTTGGCATTTCTGCTATAAGGTCATAATTTGTACCTGCGGCATCTGTAAATTTTAATTGGTAAGAATGTAGCGCCAGCCTACCCAGCAAAGGCTTTTCAGCTTCCTCATCCTGGCTTGATTTATATTTCTTTTTAAAAGAAGAAAGTAATACAGGTTGCCCGTTGCCATAAAGTTCATCACATACAATCGGGTGACCGGTATATTTCATATGCACACGTATCTGGTGCGTTCTTCCTGTATGTATCGTAAATTTTAGTAAAGAATATAAGCCATAATCTTCCAGAACTTCATACTCTGTCAGCGATGGTTTGCCTTTTTTATTGATGATCATTATCCCTTTATTTACCGGGTGTTCCAAAATGGGTTCATCAATAATTCCTTTTGTATTTTGCATGGAACCGTTTACAATTCCCAGATAAGATTTTTGTATATCTCTGTGTTCAAATAAGTTTGAAAAATATTTATGTGCAGGCTCATTTTTAGCAAACAATATTATCCCGCTTGTATCTTTATCTAACCGGTGAACTATGTAAATTTTCTCATATTGCTTCTGCAATGATTTATATAAAGAAGGCAGCAGTTCATCGTGCCGGTCAGGTATTGTTAACATTCCTGCTGGTTTATTAATTGCTGCAAAATCATCATTTTCAAATATTATCTCAGTTTTATTCTTTTGCACAAAACGTTTTCTTTTACAATACTTATAAAATTTATTAATTCTTAAACACTTTCAACATTTGTATTATCCGCAGCTCTATGTTTTTTTTCTGAAGCAGAATTCATGAACTTAAGCAGCCTTATTTCTTTTTCGCTCAGGTATCTCCATTTGCCTCTTTCTACATTTTTTTTTGTAAGATTAGCATACATAACACGATCAAGCGCTTTTACGTCGTAACCCAAATGTTCAAAAATCCTGCGTACAATACGGTTGCGGCCACTGTGTATTTCAATGCCTATAATTGATTTGTCTTTGCTATCAGCATAAGCCAAAGCATCTGCATGTATTTCGCCATCTTCTAATTTAATTCCGTTAAGTATCTTTTCAAAATCTGCCTTAGTAAGCGGCTTATCTAACTTTGCTTCATACACTTTTTTTACGTTATAACTGGGATGGGTAAGCATTTGAGTGAGCTCTCCATCATTGGTAAATAATAATACGCCTGATGTATTTCTATCAAGTCTTCCTATGGGATATATTCTTTCCGGCGTGGCGTGTTTTATTAATTCTAAAACAGTCTTTCTGCCTTGCGGATCATTTGTAGTAGTTATATAATCTTTAGGTTTATTTAAAAGAATATACACAAGGTTCTTTGTGACATGTAACTTGTTGCCATTATATTTTACAATATCTGAATTTTTTACTTTGTAGCCAGGCTCAGTAATAATGTTATTATTTACTGAAACTTTGCCTTCTTTTATTAGAGGAATAGCATCTCTTCGGCTGGTAATTCCGCAATGAGCAATGTATTTATTTAAAGGCATTTGATCCGGGGAAGATGTTGTTCGTTGTTCGTTGGTCAATGACCGTTGACCATTAACTGTGGCTTTCACAAATTGATTAGATGTTCCCTTTTGAGCCTGCGGATATTTTTGCCTCGTATTTGTTTTTGGCTCAGACGCAGGTATTTCAGACTTGCCTGCGTAGCCAATATTTCGTAAAGCTCTTTTCTCTTCAAAGCGTTTATTAATGGCTTCAGCCCGTTCTTTTTTTGCCGCCTTTTTTTCCTGCTTAAATTTTTCCTTTATCGCAGCATTATTTTTAGGATTGATAAATTTTTTAAACTGGTGCTGGCTCATATA
>CAXSDW010000034.1:0-32322 GCA_964236235.1 uncultured Chitinophagaceae bacterium | reverse complement strand
AATGTTTAAAAAGCGGCCGGATTGTGATAAAAAGGAGGCGCCATAGCCAGTTTCACGTTTTGCTTTTTACCGTTTTGTAGGTTATTAAAAGCACTTAATGTCATTTTGTTGTAAAGAATTTGTTTTGGTATCTTTCTTTAATTCAAACACTTATACAGTTCCCTTATTTTCACTTGCTGCTAATAAACATTTGCCATTGCTGCTTGTTAACTTAACCAAAGATTATCCATCGCCGGGAATTTAATGCCACTTTGTAAAATAGATTGAGGTATAAAATTTCCATTTCCTGTTCCCTTTAATAAAAGCCCATTACAGGCATAGATAGGATATTTTTCAATACTGCGATAAAAAGAATTTAATCCAACATTGCCAACAAGATAATTTACATCACCGTCTTATCAAAATTACCAGCGTAATACTGGTATACCATCCAACTTTATTTGCTATCGCTTCAATTATTTATTTGTTCAAGCATTTTTTGTTATATAAGAAAAGTAACCTGCCTCCACTCACCCGGCCATTCCTTGAAACTTTAGAATACAGCTACTATCATTGCCTTGGTTGATGTAAAGAAGATTTTCCTGTTGGGTCTCATTATCAGATCTGTTGCGCAAATATATAAATCCGGCAGGCATAATAGGTTATATCAACAACTGCTACGCCACGGCACCATTTGCTAAGTGACTTTATTAATTCAGCAGCGACGAAAACTCTTTTTCTAAATTAAAAGAGGTGGTGAATGATATTCACCACCTCTTCAACCCTTTAATGCTATTTGTGTAATTAATATCCGGGATTTTGTTTTAATACACCTCCTTCAATACCAATTTGATTTTGTGGTATTGGGAAAAGTTCATTTTTACCTGCTGTAAATGTATGGCCATTTAAAACAGGATTTGATATGCGGGTATCTGCCTTAATGTAAGCATTTAAAACACCGGCCATGTATCCTTTAGGTTCCGGACCTCCATATACACCGTCATAACGCTGTAAATCAAAAAAACGATGACCTTCCATAGCTAATTCAAGCTGTCTTTCCATATGCACAGCCTCCCGGGCATAAGGCTGACCGTTTACAGAAAAACCCGTTGAAGGAACAGCTCCATATAATCCTATTTTATAATTCGCTGCAGGAGTATTTGTAAATCCTTTAGAAGGGTCATTATTATCCACATAAGTATGCACCCAATATTCAGGATGATTAGCCATACGACCTCTTATTGTATTAACATCAGCCTGGGCTGCATCTAAAGCATTGGTCTCCACTTCACACTCAGCTCTCCACAGTATTACATCTGCAAAGCGAACCAAGTTGTAGTTATTTGCAACAGCCTGGTTAAGAGTTCCCCAGGTAGTACCATTTTCATAAGTTGAAGATTGATTATGCATAAAAACATTCTTTATAGGATTATAAGGAACAATATCACCGCGTGACCACGATTCACCCCCGCATAAGCCCCAATCCAAATAAGGTATACCTCTGCGGCCCAAGGTCCAGTCAATACGGGGATCTAAGGCATCCGTAGCAGGTGTAAAAGGATCAGTTGCCTTAAGCCCATGATCGTTTTTCAAGTTAACATCATTATAAAGAGGGAAACCTGTAGCAGGATCGATCTGGAACATTGGCAACCCATTCGCGTCAACTTTAAATGCGTTTGCAAGCGTATACGAGGGTTGATAAAAACCGCAACAGTTTGTATAAGTACCTGCAGGAAAATTCAATACATCTATAAAATTTCCGTTTGCGCCGCCGGCACCATCATTAACAGTCATTTGAACAGCGAATACTGATTCAGGGCCATTTCTTTTACTTGCATTAAAGTTATCTTCGAAAGGTACTAAAGCATATTTGGCTCCTCCGGATGTTACACCATTATTAATTAAATCTGTCAAAAGCGGCAAAGCTTTGTTATATTGATGATCAAACATGTAAGCCTTGGCTAAAAGGGCTTCAGCAGCATAATAATTAGCTCGGCCAACATTAGATTGTGTTTTGGGCAATGCGGTCATGGCTGCCATAAAGTCGGCCTCAATTTTATCCCAAATGGGCTCTGGATTACCTACAATGTAATCGTTAGCCGCATAGGTAACAGAATCACTTACGTATGGTACATTTCTAAAAACTTTTGCAAGTTCCAAATGAAAAACGCCCCGTAAAAATCTTGCTTCTCCAATTGCTTCAGCGCCATACTCTGGTGTAATTGAACCATCAGTAACTAGTGGTATTTCTCTAATAACATCATTAGCACGTTGTACAGCGTTGTAAAATGCCGCCCACTTTTCTTGCAAGAATTCATTTGACGGATCAATAGAATGGTTTTCAATAGAAGGAATATTTGGTTGGTCAGTAGTATTTGAGCCTTTATAAGCATCATCAGAAGCAACACCGCCATAAACCCAGTTGTCAATACCAGATTCCCATCCGGTTCCTGCAGAGTTTGTATAACCATCCAGCATTGAATAGGCTCCAATTAAAAGTCCATCAACACCAGCCTTAGTGGCTAAAACTGAGGCGCTTAAGGATCCTACAGGTCCTTTATCGAGATATTTCTTGCATGAGTATATTAAGGTCAGAGTAACCAAAAGGCCTGCAGATATGAATAAAACACCAAATCTTTTCATAATTATATAATTTAATCTTTAAAATGTTAAGTTAATACCAACAATATATTGTTTCTGGTTATTTGGATAAGCGCCATAATCAATACCAAAAGCAGCACTTTGATTTACCCCGTTGCCATTTACATTTAAAGATGGCACCAGTTCTGGATCTAACCCGGTATATTTAGTAATGGTAAACAAGTTAGTAGCTTGTACGTACAAATGCAATTTATTAACACCTGCCTTTTTCAAGATTGCCGGGTTTAATGTATATCCCAATTGCGCAACACGGCATTTTAAGAAAGAACCGTCTTCAACATAAAATGAACTTACAGTGCTTGATCCTAATGCTTGCGCAAAAGATGCAGCTGGTAAAGTTGCACCAGGATTTGTTACAACACCATTTACTACTATAGCCGCCTTGTTATAAAGGGCAAGATCTTTTCCTCCCTGGAAAGTACTGTAAAAATTAGTCCAGTATTTTACGTAATTGAAATCTTTGTTACCCTGTGAACCATATAATACCATCGAAAAATCAAACCCTTTATAATTTGCATTCAAATTTACGCCATAAGTAAATTTAGGGTTTGGATTACCAATCCAAGTACGGTCGCTAGCATCAATTTTACCATCACCATTAACATCCCTATAAATAAAAGACCCAGCCTTTGCGCCACTATAACTTGCACCACTCTTAGCAAGCGTATCGGATTGATAAAGTCCCTCTGTCTGATAACCAAAAAATGCACCAATGGGATGACCAACTTGGTTTCTTACAATACTCAGATCACGTGAGGAGCCAAAATCAAAATAACCAGGTGCAGGAATAGAAGTAATTAAACTTTTATAAGTTGTAAACGTAGCACCTATATTAAAGGAAAAGTCTCTGCCTACCCTTGCATTATAAGACGCAGATACGTCAACTCCCTTGTTTTCAACATCGCCAACATTTACCACAGGCGCATTTGCACCTCCAACTGTTGACGGAAGTGGCAGCGTGAACAACAAACCACTAATAGATTTTTTATACCATTCAACGGTAAAGTCAAAATGGTTAAATAAAGTGGCGTCTATACCTACATTAGTAATCTTATCAGTTTCCCAGGTCACTTTTGGGTTACCATTTTGGTTCTGATAAAAGCCTTGAGAAATGGTGTTAGGATTACCGTTGATACCATAAAAAGAAGATCCTGTACCAGATGCAAAACTTGAGTAAGCATTGTTGCCGGTAATGTTACCGTTATTACCTGCTTCTCCGTAGCTACCTCTTAACTTAAGATTGTTTAACCATGAAAGACCTTTAATGAAGCTTTCCTCGGATAAACGCCATCCCAAAGATACAGAGGGGAAAGTACCCCATTGATGGCCTGGAAAAAAGATCGAGTAACCATCACGACGTACTGTAGCGCCCAGAATATACCTATCATTATATATGTAATCCAGGCGGCCAAAAAAGGATTCGGTTGAAGTAGGCTGATATATTGTACTGGTTGGAGGAGTGGCAGCAGGATTACCAAACTGGAGCTGTATATAATTTGGGTCGAGCGAAAAGAAATTATTAGCTGTGGCATGAAACTCCCTTCCGGAATATGACTTTAGTTCAAACCCACCAAATACCTGTACATTATGCTTGCCAAATATTTCTTTATATGTAATCGTATTAGTCCAATTATAATTGCCGCTCATTTGTTCATTCTCATTTTCACTATTTGTACCGCCGTGGCTTTCATAATTTTCATACGCGTTATATCCTATAGCCCAATAGTATTGATTATATAAATTACCGCCTATGCTTGTATGAAGAGTAAAATATTTTGCAACGTCCACTTCTGCAAATATATTCCCTTGTACAGTTACAAAGTGTGCATGATTAGTTGCTTGCCTGGCAAGCAACGCAAGAGGATTACTACCATTACCTAAAGGTTCCCCTGTAGGCCCAGCATAACCGCCGCCATAATTGCCAGCTATATCATATGCAGGGATGATGGGCATTTCACGGTAAGTAAAAGATATAGGGCCTCCTTCCTGCTGCTGAGTGCCGTTATAGCCACCATTGTTTTCCCTATAAGTAACGAACCCACTTTCGCCAAAGCGTATATTATCCTTTACATTAAAATTAGTATTTAAACGTACCTGATACCTTTTTTCGTAATTATTTAATAAAGTACCTTTTTGATTCAAATAGCCCACAGAAAATAAGTAATTACTTCTATCACTGCCACCACTTGCAGTAAGGGTTTGCTGCTGCTCAAAAGCTGGTTTAAAAACTTCATGAAACCAGTCCGTACCTGAACCGGTAGCAAATTTCTGTACAAGAAAATCATTTGCAGGATTTGCCTTATCGAAGTGATAATACTGCACTATAGAGTCATTGCTGGTAACACCGGCCGCACCAAAACTTCCTACTGCAGACCCACCATGGTAACCATAAGTAGGAACTGTTCCTCCCCCGCCCGGATATAAAGCTTCGGTACCTGCATCATTTGCTCTGAATGCTAGCTCTGATTGCTGTTGAGGATTCATAAGATGCCAAACGTTGCCTGATAATGGCCGCTGGGTTCCGAAATAAGCATCATAGCTTATAGTGGCTTTACCAGGCCGGCCTTTTTTTGTGGTAACAACAACTACCCCATTTCCGCCGGAAATACCATAGATAGCCGCAGCCCCGGCATCCTTTAGCACACTAATACTTTCAATATCATTAGGGTTAACGGTAGACATGTCACCAACCTGAACTCCATCCACAACATATAAAGGTTGAGTATGACCAAAGTTTGAGATACCACGAATAAATATAGTACTTGCCGCTCCAGGCGCACCTGAATTGATTACAGTAACGCCTGCTGCCTGTCCCTGTAATAATTGCTCAGAACTGGTAGCGGGTATCTTTTTTGCGTCGCTAATATTTACAACAGCTACGGAACCAGAAATATCCTTTTTTCTTTGTGAAGAGTAACCTGTTACCACTACTTCATTTAAGGAAGAGGTAGCTGTTTTTAATGAGACCGTAATGTTATTTACTCCAGTAGTGGTTATTTCCTGAGGTTCATATCCAATCGAAGAAACCATTAGCCTTGATTTAGCATTAGGTACAGAAATGGAAAAATTACCTTCTGCATCTGTTTGAGTGGCAACAGTTGAACCTCTTACTGCAACCGTTGAGCCTACAACAGGTTGGCCAGTAGCAACATCTGTTATTTTTCCCGAAATCGTTCTTTGTGCAAAAAGTACATTAATAAATAACGTAAATCCAACGGCTAATAAAAGCCGGATTACAACTGGTTTTTCAAACATCGTTAGTTAGTTTAATTTAGAATGGAGAGCAAATTATAATAAAAAACAAATATATTGTTAAATAATTTATAAATTCCCAAATATGTTTTTCTATTTTTTAAAATCAAAAACAATTATATAATAATATATTTATTAATGTAAGATTAAATCTTACTTCCAAATGCTGCTTCGTTAAAAAAATAATGTAAAATAAAATAATTAATTGTTGAGCATCTAGCAGGAACGTCTTGTACAGTATATAGTAACACCATCATTTTAATCGTTTAAGTTAGACTATGCTGTCATCGGGAAAGAATGAGTATTTATAAGCAAAATTCATGGAAACATGATTGGATTCATCTGGTTATTTTGTAAGAAGGTTTATAAATCCCTAAAAGCTATGCATGTAAATTGAAAATCAATTTTCTGCTTTTCTTACTATATATATTTAAAACTTAACTGCATAGGCAGTAGAGCAATACACTTAGCTAAAAAGGAATTTTACCTGATTAAAGTAACTGTACCCCTTTCCGTTCGAATACCCTCGCCATTCAAACTGTAAGAACACACCCATACATAAATGCCCAAGGGTTGTGGGTCCCCGTTTACAGTGCCATCCCAACCGGTTATAGCATTATTAGTTGAAAAAATCAATCGTCCCCATCGGTTATAAATAAAAAAATGAAAACCGGACAATGTACCTGCAAATATTGGCCTGAACATGTCATTAAGCCCGTCATTATTTGGAGTAAATGCATTGGGTATAAAAAAATATTCAGGGCATATAGAATCTTTTACTGTAATCGAATCCTTTCCTGTGCATCCGTTGTAGTCTGTAACACTAAGCCAATACAAGCCACTGGTCGAAACGTTGATACTCTTTGTATTAGTTCCATTACTCCATGTATATGAGCTAAAGGTGTTTGATGGTAGTAACGTTACGTTCTGATAAGAACATTTTGTAACACTTGGTATTAAAAAGTTAGCAGGCCTTTGTACAGCAACTACATTAACTGTGTCTGTAGCCGTACAGTTATGTGCACTGGCTAACGCCACCCAAAATGTGCCTGGCTTGGTTGTAGTGATTGTTTCATCAGTGCTTCCATTATTCCATAAATAAAAAGTAGAGCCAGTACCTGCATCTAATGTTACACTGCTATCGTTGCATAAATTTTCAACACTTTTAAAAGCAGCCGCAGGATACTGATAGCGGGCAACAACAAATGTATCTATTGTAACACAGCCGTCTTTATCTGTTGCCATTAAACTATAAGTGCCTGCTATATTTACAATTATTGAACTGCTTGTTTGGCCGGTGTTCCATATATAGGTTTTAAAATCACTTCCTGTGCTTAAAAGTGCCGACCCGTTTTCACAAAATCCTGTTTCAATTGTACTATCTCTTGCATCCACATTACCACTGGATGGTATAAAAACAGTAACAGTAACACTTTCTATAACGCTGTCGCAGCCATTCATGTTTGTATAATGATGCACATAAGTTCCTGCGGTGTTTATAGGTGAGCCCCATGGCAAAACATAAGAATCACCATCACAAATGGTTTTTGAAAGGCTAACTTGCTGCGGAGCCTGCAAAATATAAAGGTTTAGTATCGTTGTTGAATCGCAGCCGGCTGCAGAGGCTGTCGTATAAGAGGCAACACTGTCACCCCCCTTATTCAGTTGTTTGCCATTCCATATATAAGGAAGTTGCTGGTAACAAACAAATTCATCATCTATAGCCACTTTGCCACCTGGTTTTATTATAAATGGAATTGGTTTAGATGGTAACAACAACTCGTTATTGCAAAGCCCCGCTAAAGTATTATTGTCGCTTCCTTTTTTGGCGCTGATTGTATAATTACCCGCAGGTAACGGTGAAGAAAAATTAATGACTATAGAATTGGTATAGCCACCCCGGTCGTTACAATTTACGCCGGAGGCGCTGACGATTTTTGCGGGTACATTAGTTATAAAATCGCTGCCGTCAGCTGCAATAGAGCTACATAAAATTTGTGTGCTCAATTTTACAACGATGCTGTTAGTGCTGTTACACTGTTCGTCTATACTCTTTAGTTCCGGAGTGTCAGTATTGTAAAAAGTCGCAGTAGAGCCGGTAAAATCAATTGTGAACCCCTTACTGGGTCCGCCGCCTACGTAATTTCCAAAGTTATTAACCATGATAAGATATACTTCATTGCTTCTTGCAAAAACAGCCTGGCAAAACGACCCTCCAAATGCCCCGCTTTGAGCATACAGTGTTCTTCCTGTATCGCTAAGCCCTATCTCTCCATTCATATTGCTACCCCGAAGATTGCTGTTATAATTACATCTTACAACCTCATTTAATGTTAGTGAACTGCAATTTTTACCGGTAATGTTTAATACCGCAAAATCATAATCATCATCAGGATCTACCGGTTTAATTTTGAAAACTAAATTACCGGCAGTTGCTATATGTATTTGCAGCCATACCGAATTTTTTTCGCCACCGCCAGGTTGTGAGAAACAAGGTGTTGTATCTAAGTCTAATTTTTTGCCTGTGCCTGTATAACTATATGGTGTGTAAAAACTGTTGTTGCATAATTGTAAAGCATTGCAGGCATCTTGTTCAGGCTGATTTGGCGGCAATTGATAAGTAGTTTGTGCTATTAACTTATTCGATTGAAAAAAGTATATAGCTGAGCAAAAAAATAGAATAAGTTTTATATGACAAGGGTAGAGGCGCATTTTTGATTTTCGCGTAAGAATTTTAAAAATATGATTTTAATTCTTTCCCGTTGGTACTCCGCTTCAATTATGTAAGCAAGCCGGGTAATCTATATAATAACAACAGCATTACTTTTCTGAGTTTTGTAACTTAGAAAAGTAACTAATTAAATGTATCAGGTTATTATATAGAGTGTCGCACTTTATATCCTATACTTATAGACTTATATTAGTATAGATTTGAAGCCATATAGTAGTTTATATTTTGAAAAGCTGTTTAATCAACTGACAAGCTGTTAAATGGAATTCTTTTGCAAATTTGTCAAGACAAGATTAATGTTGAGTTCTTATTAAAAATCAAAAACTTCACCTAACAATCTTTAATTCTTTAATAATATTTGATGCGCCGCCTAATTTATCAATACACCATAATACAAATCTTACATCAACACAAATTGTGCGGTTAAGGTCTTTATCAAAAGCAATTTTATGACTTAGCGCTTCATAATTGCCATCAAAGGCAAGCCCGATAAGGTTTCCATTTGCATCCAGCACAGGAGATCCGGAATTTCCCCCGGTGATATCATTTGTAGTAATAAAGCAGGTTACAAGATCATTCTTTAATTTATCCTTGTATTGCCCAAAATCTTTTTGCTTTAACATATTTATTGCCTTTTCAGGAAAATCAAATTCATAATCTCCCTTTACATATTTTTCAAGTATGCCTTTGCTGGTAGTTTCATAATCGTAATGCACCGCATCCCGTGGATTATAACTTTTTACATTACCATAACTAACCCTCATACTAAAGTTGGCATCCGGATACATCTTTTTTACCATCAACGGATTCATCTCCATTATACCTTTTAAATAGATTCTGTCCAGTTCACTGTTTTTACTAAGAAAATCAGCACGGAGCTTGGCATATTTTAAATTATAGTTTTTAATAAAAGCCGAAGCATAAGCAAACGCCGGATCACTTTGAAGTATAACTGCATCCGGCGCAGTAATAAATGCATGCCATTTTGCTGAGTCTAATATTATGGTATTTGCAAAAACACTTTTAGCCCAGGTTGTATAAGCAGCCTCATCTTCCAGGCTGCCAAAGCGTGATTTAATATCCTGGTAAAACCCTATAGGATGCTGGGATTTATCAATGTTATTATAAAACATCATGGCCGTAGTTGCCATTATTTTTTGATCACTTGGGATATCTTCGGAAGCCAAAAATATTTTTCTTTGATCATTTGCTGCATTTGCCGCCTTTTTCACATCTGCATCGCTCTTGTCTGTTTTAACCAACGCTGCTTCCAGTTGCTGCAATGATGCTGCAAATGCTGCTAACGGAGAACCTAAAATACCTTCATTAAGATATTGGCGGTGTTTTGCGTAAGGCGTCCATCCTGCGTAATTTTTCTCATATCCTGAAAAAATATTTTCATATTCCGGTTTACCTTTTGCCCACTTTAAAAAGTCCTGTTCTGCTTTTTGTTTTGCTTCGTAGGTATGAAATTTTAATAACTGTTTTGTTTCTCCTTCAAAAAATTTCCAGTAATTAGCCACACCTGCATAGTCCGATGCCAGCTTTAATTTCACAGCAGGATCTTTTATCATTTCGGCATGCATATATTTTAACCTCATGTCTCTCAATGCTACAAGTGAGGGATTTTCAACTTCGTTTTTCAATTTTATTCCATAAGAAGTTTCATAGCGGTTTGTACCGCCGGGATAACCATAAATCATTGCATAATCTCCATCTTTAAATCCTTTTATAGAAACAGGTAAAAACCATTTTGGCTTTAAAGGAACATTTTGCGAACTATAATCAGCCGGCTTTCCATCCTTAGATGCATACACCCTGAATATAGAAAAATCTCCTGTATGCCGCGGCCATTCCCAATTATCAGTATCGCCGCCAAACTTGCCAATGCTTTCCGGTGGCGCACCCACAAGACGTATATCTTTGTAGATTTTATATACGTACATAATGTATTGATTACCCTTAAACATACTGTAAACTTTTCCTGAAACTCCATTGGCAGAATCCAGAACTTTATCGGTTATTTGTTTGTAAACATCAGGCAGTTTCTTAGTACGATCTGCCCAGGTAAGGCCTTTCAATTCGTTTTCTACATCATTAGTCACGTCAACTATTCGATCAAGAAAAGTTACAGTTAAGGAGGATTTTATTTCCTGGTCTTTAGTGTACGCATAAAAGCCATCCTGCAGGTAATTGTGTTCCACCGTACTGGAACCGGCTATTACGCCGTAGCCGCAATGATGATTGGTAAATATCAATCCTTCATTACTTACAATTTCGCCGGTACAGCCGCCGCCAAAAATTATAATAGCATCTTTTACTGATGATTTATTGATACTGTATAGTTGTTCTTTGGTAAGCTTTAATCCACGCTTTACCATATCCTGGTACACCTGCTCGCCTAAAAGCATAGGCAGCCACATTCCTTCATCAGCGCTGGCTTTAAAAACCGAGGTAAATAAAATAATGGCAACAATAATCTTTTTCATATAAGTATTTTTCATTTAGCAAAATAAGTAACAAACTTCAAATTAATTTACGTGATATTAATTGTACGCTTAGCTTAGTCTTTTTAAAACTTCTATATTCATTACATTTTTTATTTCAGGTAATTGCAGATTTTATTTTTAAAACTATATCTTGTAACAAAGTAGTATTGTTAAATATATTTTTATAAGCTTACCCTCCGTAGAATATTGATGCAGTTGGTGCAAGTATTTATTAAATTTGTTTGTTTATTGTTAACTAATGTTTTTTTAATGGCGTTAATCGATTTCAAGCTTCCTAAATCTATTGCCAGGTTACTTTCTTTGCCGGGTCGTTCCCCTAAGCGACAGCAAATGAAAGTGTTAAAAAAAATGTTACGCATTGCCAGGTTTACTCAATTTGGCCAAAAATATAAATTCGACGAAATCTTATTAAACCGTAATCCTGCAAAAAGTTTTCAGCAATTAGTTCCCACTTACAATTACAGCAGTATTTACAAGGAATGGTGGCATAAAAGCAGGGAGGGAAAACCTGATATATGCTGGCCAGGTGTAATTAAATTTTTTGCATTAAGCAGCGGAACGTGTGACAGTTCAAGCAAATATATACCTGTAACTAAAGAATTAATACGTTCAAACACAGTAACCAGCATACGGCAATTAATTAGCCTTGCTTCGTACACTAATGTGCCAAAAAGCTCTGTAGGCCGGGGCTGGCTTATGCTTGGTGGCAGCACACAATTACAAAAGGGTGCAACCTATTTTGCCGGAGACCTTAGTGGTATACAGGCAAAAAATATTCCTTTCTGGTTTCAAAGCATGTATAAGCCTGGTAAAAAAATTGCCAAAGAGGTAAACTGGTCAAAGAAATTAGATGAGATAGTAGAAAGTGCCCGTGAATGGGATATCGCATTTTTAGTTGGCGTACCTGCGTGGGTGCAGCTATGCATGGAAAAAGTGATTGAAAGATATAACCTGAAAAATATACATGAAATATGGCCAAACCTTGCGTTTTATGTACACGGCGGTGTGGCGCTGGAACCTTATAAAAAAGGCTTTGAAAAATTGCTCGGTAAGCCAATAACTTATATTGAAACTTACCTTGCAAGTGAAGGATTTTTAGCTTATCAAAACAGGCAGGATGCCAGGGGAATGCGACTTGCTTTATCAAGTAATATCTTTTTTGAATTTGTACCTTTTGATGATGATAATTTTGACTCAGAAGGAAATATGATTGCAAGGCCAAAGGCGCTGATGATACATGAAGTGGAGAAAGATAAAGATTACGCAATTTTAATAAGCACTAACGCCGGCGCCTGGAGATATTTAATTGGCGATACTATCCGCTTTGTTGATCTTGAAAAAAATGAAATAATAATAACCGGCAGAACAAAGCATTTCTTAAGCCTTGTAGGCGAGCATTTAAGTGTTGATAATATGAATAAGGCAATCCAGCTTGTGAGTGAAGAATTAAACATTTGCATTCCGGAATTTACAGTAGCCGGTGTGCCACATGGAAGTTTTTTTGCACATCATTGGTTTATTGCCACAGATGATATAGTAAATGCAGAAGAACTTAGAATAAAGCTTGATAATAAAATAAAGGAGCTTAATGATGATTATGAAGTGGAAAGAAGGCATGCCTTAAAAGAAATTTTTGTGGATGTGCTGAGTGAAAAAACATTTATGGATTTTATGAAGAAAAAAGGAAAGATTGGCGGACAGCATAAGTTTCCACGTGTGCTAAAAGGAAAAATGCTTGAAGAATGGAAAAGGTTTTTAAAAGAAGAAACAGTTAATATTTAATGCTTTTGCAGCATATACATAGCTTACACTTTAAGCTTGATTATTGTTATTTTTTGTACCCATAAATAATTGATAATGTGGCAGGCGCTGCTTAAAGGTTTGGCAATGGGCCTTTTACTGGCTATATCAGTGGGGCCGGTCATTTTCACTATAATAAAACAAAGCATCAATAATGGAAAAGAAGGCGGATTTAGCTTTGTTGCCGGCGTGTGGGTGAGTGATTTTCTCTGGGTTTTATTGAGCAATATTTTCTCTGAATTTGTTACAAGGTTACTTGATTTTAAAAAGCCTATCGGTATTACCGGGAGTGCATTTTTAATCAGCATGGGCGTTTTCTACCTGTTCTTTAAAAAAGTTCATCTTCATCCTGAAGATATTAAACTTCCCCCTTTGCAAAAAAGCGATCATGCGAAAATCGCTCTTTCCGGATTTTTAGTAAATACTTTAAACCCTGCAGTGATGATCTTTTGGCTCACTTCTGCCACTGCTATTTCGGTTACGCATACCATCAGGGAAAGAATAATAATTTTTAGCACCTGCCTCGCCATCAACATGTCTGCAGATGTTGGCAAGGTAACGCTTGCCGGTAAATTGCGGTCAAAACTTACTATTAAAAATATCAGGCTTATTAATAAAATGTCTGGCTTAATTCTGCTGTTATTTGGTACAGTATTATTAGTGGGTGTTTTGTTTTTCATGAAAAAATCCTCCTAAAATCTTTTGAATGAAATGCTGTTTTCTTTCTTTGTTATCCCTGCTGTTTTACTATACATCTATTGGGCAAAATGATTTTATTATATTAAAAAAGAAAGACCACACACTTAAAACATTTTATACCGGAACGCCAATTTCCTTTACTACTTCTTTACGTTATTTTTCGGGTCGTATCAATTCAATTGAAAAGGATTCTGTTTTTCTTTCAGAGTATGATATCAGGCAAATACCAACCAGCATTGGCGTTTATATTGTTGATACCGTTGCTACTTACCATACAGCAATTTATTATAAGGATATTCTTAAAATCCAAAATAATAAAAAAGGGTTTGACCTCTCAGGAAGTGGAGCAAGCCTGCTTGGTGGTGGCATTTTAATCACTGCAATTGGGCTTGGTACATGGATATTTACTAAGCCAGGTGATCAATATCATGCAAGCCCTAAATTAGTAATTGGCGCTGCTATATTAGGTGGCATTGGATATCTTCTTTTAAAAACAGATAGAAATAATTTTCCTATCGGGAAAAAGTACCGGCTGGATTATATCACAACAAAGTAATTGCTTATCATTTGCTGCGTAATTCTGCTAATAAGAACAACAAAAGCTTTGTGAGTAAGGCTTTTAGATTTGTAATAAAAGCTTTTCTATATGGATTGCTTTTTTCAATTCTATATATATTGTTTTGTAAATGGATAAATCCTCCGATAACTATTACGCAGCTTAACAGTGTTATAAAAGGAAATGGATTAAAGAGAGATTATGTTTCATTAGATAATATGAGCCCGTATGTAAAGCTTGCGGTTATGTGTGCAGAAGACCAGTTGTTTCCTGACCATAATGGATTTGATTTTAAGAGCATTGAAAAAGCAAGAAAGCATAACCAGAAAAGTAAATCTTTACGCGGCGCAAGTACTATAAGCCAGCAAGTAGCGAAAAACGTTTTTTTATGGCAGCACGGCGGCTATTTTAGAAAAGGACTTGAAGTGTATTTTACTTTTATGATTGAAAGTTTGTGGAGTAAGAAAAGAATTTTAGAATTGTATTTAAATGTTGCAGAAATGGGTGATGGCATATTTGGAGTAGAAGCTGCAGCGCAAAAATATTTTCATAAGTCAGCAAAAAACCTCACACGAACTGAATCTGCAATGATTGCTGCATGCCTGCCCAATCCCAAAGGCTATACTATTAAGCCACTGTCAAAGCATGTTGCCGCAAGATATCCATGGATTATAAGACAAATGGGAAATTTAGAAAGCGATCCGGACATTAAAAATCTTATTAAATGAAATCCAACGGATTAAGAATAAAAACTTGCCGGAATACTTGCGGTTGTAGAAGGGAAAGAGTACATTTGTACATTCTACACAATAATATTTTCGTTTCCATCTTCCTCTGAATAGTTATTTCCTTATAATTTATCCTTATTTATACTTTTCTCTCTTAATAATTTTAATCTTTTAGGTTATTATTTCCAAGCATTCGTTTAAAGCTGTTTCATTCAAAATGTCTTTGAAAGCCTTCACCTCTAAAACGTTTGAACATGGAAAAATTTTACACAGCTTATAAAAAAACAATAAACGGAGTGCCGTTTTATTTTGTAAAACAATATCAATCTTTCCCCGAATATAAAAATATAGAACCGGTATTGGATACATTTGGAATGCATCTGGAATTTAAGAAGGCATGCAAAATAGCAATGATAACAGATAAGATAATACAGCAGCAATTGCTTGATACAATTGAGACAAACACGGTAAGTGCAAAGCTTATTAAAATGAAGCGCAGTAAAAGTGCAACTTATAGTTACTCAGAAAAACAAACTAAAATGCCATCGCTATTAAAACTAATTAACCTTGGCTAATACAGGCAAATAAATGTTGCCTGTAAAGGCATTCATTGGCACGATTATTTATGTTGCTTATAAAATTTTATACATGAATAATTTCTTTAGAACACTTATAGCAGGTTATGGTGCAAAAAAATTAGGTGGGGGTTGCCTCAGCACAATCATCGTATTTATAATTATCTATTGGGCTTTAGGCACTTGTAATTCCCATCCTGTTCAAACAAGGCATGCCAATAATAATTTGAAAACACATTCTATTTCCACTATTTCATACGTAAAAAGCTACGCACCTAAAAAAAATGTTGTCGCCTTATATTTTTAATTACACTACTTACAAGTTATACTTTAAAAGATATTTCTTAATAGCTGATATTCTTATTTTAAACTTTAGAATATTTGAAACAGATAGTAAACATTTTTGTCAGCAATTTCATTTTTTAAAATTTAAAATAGACAAACAATCTTCCAAAGTTTTTGCTATCGTTCTCAATGCGGTGATATAGTGGTTTAATGTGCGGTTGCTGCAGGAAACGTTCTACTTTTTTTCTCAACTGTCCGCTTCCTTTGCCTGGAATTATTTCAACTTCTTTTATTCTTTTATCAATGGCTTCGTTAAATGCATTCTGCAATGCTTTGTCTATAGCTGCACTATTATTATAGATGTCATGAAGATCAATTTTTATCTTAGCCATAAGGTAAATTTAAATGAACACTTTAATATAATCTTGCTTAAAATAATAAAGGCAACAACTGTTTGGTTATTGCCTTTACTAAGTGTTACAATGTTGCTTAGCTGATCTTTATTTCCTGAGCTGAGCTTTCTTTACCTGCAATTACCGGCAGTGATACATTCAAAACGCCATCTGCATATTTTGCAGAAATGTTTTGCGTATCAATACTTTCGTTCAAGGTAAAAGTTCTCTCAAATGCGCCACGGCTGTATTCACGCAGTATCCATTCAGGACGTGGAAATCCTTCCTGTGGCGAATAAGAAACCGTTAGTTCATTTCCTTTTACATCAAGATGAAAATGCTCTTTGATGCGGCCCGGAGCGAACACCAGCATTTCATAGCTGTTCTCCGTTTTAAAAATATTTACGGCGGCTCGTTGCATTGAACGGTAAAGCTGGTGCCGGTTCCTGCTTCCGTATTGGGTGCCTTTTGCGGCACATGACTGGTTGTAGTACATGTTTCCTTTTTTAAATTAAATAAATTAGATTCCAATAATGCAGACGATTGACAACGCAGAATGTTTTAAATTATCTTAAGAAAATAGATTGGGAAAGAAAAAAAATCAGGTAAGATTATAAAACTGAATGGCATTAGCGCCAAAAACCTTATCCTGTTCCGCTACGGAGAAAGAAGAAAAATAATTCGTTACGATATTTACAACTTCATCATATGATGCAGCAACAAGGCATACCGGCCAATCAGAGCCAAACATTATGCGATCAATTCCAAAAGCTTCTGTTACCACATCAAGATATGGCTCAAAATCTTTTTGAGTCCATGCTTTCCAGTTTGCTTCTGTAACCATGCCGGATATTTTGCAATACACATTTTTATATTTTGCAATTGCACAGATATCACTTTTCCATTCATTTAAAATTTGATGTTTGATACCAGGCTTTGCCAAATGATCAACTACAAATTTTTGATCTGGTAATGCGACAACAAAATCTTTTATATATTTTAATTGGTCAGTGTAAACAAGAATATCATAAGTGTAATCATTTTTTTGCAGCGCAGAAATACCTCTTATAAATTTTGTCTGCAGCATAAACTTTCTATCTTGTTCGCCCTGCAAAATATGTCTGAAACCTTTTACAATACTGAACGTTTTATAATATTCCAATCGTTGTTCAATATCTTCAGCCATAAGATCTATCCAACCCACAACTCCTTTTATAAAACTATTCTCGTCAGAAAGTTTAATTAAAAAATCAGTCTCATCTTCAGATTGACTTGCCTGAACTGCAACACAACCATCAAAATTATTAGCTGTTAGTAAAGGCTGAAGATCTTCAGGAAAAAAATCTTTTTGTATCACTTTCATATCATCATTTATCCACGAATCTCTCACCGGATCAAACTTCCAGAAGTGTTGATGCGCATCAATTCTTCGCATACTTCTTTACATTTTGCCGGGCAGTACCTAACTGGTCAATTCCAAGTTCCATTACATCTCCTTCTTTTAAATAAACCTGTGGATTCATGCCAAAGCCAACACCCGCCGGTGTTCCGGTTGAAATTATATCGCCGGGAAGTAATGTCATAAACCTGCTTGTATAGGAAATGAGAAAAGGTATTTTAAAGATCATGTTTGATGTGTTTCCGTCCTGCATTATTTTCCCATTTACTTTAAGCCAGAGCCTCAGATTGCTTACATCATTAACCTCATCTTTTGTTACAAGATAAGGACCAATTGGAGCGAATGTGTCGCATCCTTTTCCTTTGTCCCATGTACCACTTCTCTCCATTTGAAATTCACGTTCGCTGATATCATTGTGCAAACAATAACCGGCAACATAATCCATCGCTTCGGCTTCCTCTGCATACGACGCTTTTTTTTCAATCACAATGGCAAGTTCCACTTCCCAGTCTGTTTTCACAGAATCTTTTGGGATAACAACATCATCATTCGGCCCAACAAGGGCGCTCGTTGATTTTAAAAAAATCACTGGTTCGGCAGGAGGTTTTGCATTGGTTTCTTTTGCATGATCAATATAATTTAAACCAATGCAAATGATCTTGGAAGGCCGTGCCACAGGGCTTAACAGCTGAATACTTTCAGAAAATAAAGGCAACTCTTTTTTATTCTTATCTATAAATGTTTGTAAAGAATTCAGCTTACCGGATTCAAAAAACAATTCATTATAATCTTCAGCAAAAGCAGATGTATCATAAAACTTATCATCAATAGCAACCCCGGTTTTTATTTTACCTGCATCAATTACTCTTATCAGCTTCATGTGTTTCGTTTATTTTGTTTCTAATTGAATAATGGTATCTATATCATCCATTGCAACATTATCGAGGTAAATAAAAACACCTTCCGGTTGTTGTTTGTACAAAATAGTTTTTCCTGTGTTTAACATTTTGGCGCTGGTTATTTTTTGCTTTAAGGAAGAAATAAAAACGTAAGGATCTGCTGTTTTATTTATAACATGTACATACATTGTTTTACCTTTTGAAGTGATAACTCCCCACGGTTGCGGAGGCACATCATTACCTCTTGTTCCATAAATACTTTGCCCGTTCTGTTGCATCCACTTTCCAATGGCAGCAAGCGTATCAATAAATTCTTTTTGTACTTCACCGTTCGGCATCGGGCCAATATTTAATAGAAAATTTGTATTACGTCCTGCCACATTCACGATATAATGAATAAGATTTTTTACAGATTTATATTTTACATCAGTAAGATTATAGCCCCAGGAATCATTCATGGTTTCACATGTTTCGGCCGGCAATGCGGAAACTGACGCTCCTCCAAAACCTGTTGTATTACCTCCGGGAAGGTCTTTTTCAAACATTTGGAAATCCTCACCTGGCAGCGGAGTAATGTGATGATTGTTTCCAACTAAGCATTGCGGCTGCAGCTTATGAATGAGATCATATATTTCCCTAAAATGCCAATCAACACGAGGCTTAGGATTATCATGATTATCATTATCTAACTGGTCCCAATAACCATCAAACCATATCCCTGAAATCTCACCATAGTTTGTCAGTAATTCTGTTAACTGGTTTTTCATAAATTGAATATAATCTTCCCATTTACCATGAACCGTTCTTCCTGTGCCATGCCCTGTATTGCCCGTCCAGTATGAATAATCATCTCTTCTCCAATCAAGCAGCGAATAGTAAAGAGACAATTTAATGTTCTGCTTATGGCATTCATCAGACAATTGCTTTACAATATCTTTATGGTAAGGCGTGTTCATAATATTAAAGTCAGAGAATTTTGTATTCCACATGCTAAAACCATCATGATGGCGGGTAATTAATGTGATGTATTTCATCCCTGCACTTTTTGCAATGTTTACCCATTGTTCTGCGTTAAAATCTATTGGGTTGAAAAATTTTTGGAGGCGTGTATAATTGTTTACAGTGATGTTCCTGTTATTCATCACCCATTCTCCTTCGCCGGGGATACTAAATGGTCCCCAATGAATAAACATACCAAACTTATTATCCTGGAAATTTGTTCTTGCTGCAAGATTTTCCTTTGTTGGAGTATACGCTTGTGCAATACAATTACTGTAAATTGACAAACAAAAAAGTGAATAAAATAAAATCTTCATGTAAAATGGTTTAAGTATTTAGTTTAATAAATCCGCCATCAATAGGATAGTCACATCCCGTTATAAATGATGCTTCATCAGAACATAAATAAAGAATAAGCCATGCGATTTCAGCAGGCTTTGCCATCCGCCCGATTGGTTGTGATTTAGAAAGCTTATCATACATTTCTTTTTCTTTGCCCGGATAATTTTTTTGTAAAAACCCATCTACAAAAGGTGTATGAACTCTTGCCGGTGAGATGCAATTACACCGAATGCCAAAGCTTATAAAATCTCTTGCAACAGACAATGTCATTGCATATACAGCGCCCTTGCTCATTGAATATGCAAAGCGATCCGGTAATCCAATATTATTGGCTATTGAAGCAAGGTTTAATATCACTCCTTTGCCCTTCTCTTTCATAGGCGGCAAAGCTGCATTAATACAATTATAAACACCTTTTACATTTATATTGTAAAGCCTGTCAAAATCCTGTTCATTAGTATTTTCTGCATTACCAATGTGAGATACTCCTGCACTATTGATTAAAATATCAACAACCCCAATATGCTCAAAAATACTTTTTACTTTTTTCTGATCTGATACATTACAAGCATGAAAAACGGCATTCGCATCAGCATCTTTTATTTCATTTACAGTAGCTTCGCCTTCCTGATTATTCAGATCAATAATGTGAACATTCGCTCCCTGTTGGGCAAACAACAAAGCAGTTGCTTTTCCTATGCCACTGCCTCCCCCGGTAATTACTGCTATTTTATCTTTTAATGAAAACATAAAAACAATTTATAATGATATACCTCGTTTCCATGGAATAAAATCATCCTGGTTTAATTGTACAGCCTTTGGAATCACTTCGCCGCTTGCAGCCTTAATACAATACTCCAATATCTCTTCGCCCATTTGTTCAATTGTTTTTTCTCCTGTAATAATTGGGCCGGCATCTATGTCAATAATATCTTTCATACGACGTACAAGATTTGTATTGGTAGAAATTTTTATTACCGGACAAACCGGATTACCTGTTGGTGTACCAAGGCCTGTAGTAAATAATATCAAAGTGGCTCCGGATGCAGCTTTCCCTGTAGTAGCTTCAACATCATTGCCGGGAGTGCAAACCAAATTAAGCCCCGGAATTAAAGCTGGTTCAGTATAGTCAAGCACATCAACAACCGGTGACGCCCCACCTTTTTTTGCAGCACCTGTTGATTTTATAGCATCTGTTATCAGGCCGTCCTTAATATTTCCGGGTGAAGGATTCATGTAAAAACCAGAGCCCACATTATGTGCAAGCGCATCGTAAGATTGCATAAGGTTAATGAATTTATTGGCAACTCTTTCATTTACGCAGCGATCAATAATGTTTTGTTCTGCGCCACATAATTCAGGAAATTCTGCTAATAAAATTTTACCTCCCAGGGCAACCAGCATATCAGCGGCATAACCTACAGCAGGGTTTGCAGAAATACCGCTAAAGCCATCGCTGCCCCCGCATTTTACTCCCATTGTTAATTTACTTAGAGGAAAAGGCCGTCTAATATATTTGTTTGCTTCGATGAGTCCTAAAAAGGTTTTTTTAATAGCTGATGTAATTAATTCATCTTCACTTTGAGATAATTGCTGTTCAAAAATATACAATGGTTTATCAAATTGAGGATTGCGAATCTTCAGATCATTTAAAAAATCCTGGACCTGCATGTTCTGGCAACCAAGGCTTAAAACTGTTACTCCTGCAACGTTTGGATGATCGGCATAAGCAGCCAGAAGCTTGCTTAAAATAGCAGAATCCTGTCGGGTTCCACCACAACCTCCCTGGTGATTTAAAAATTTAATGCCATCAACATTTGCAAATATGCGGCTTACTGCAACATCAGATTCTTTGATATCTAAAGGGTCATTTGCAAGATCTTTACCTTGCCGGTATAAATTAATTAAGTGTTTTGTTTTTAGTTTATATTTTTCAGTTACCGTATAGCCAAGTTCATTATGCAACGCTTCCCTTATCACATCAAGGTTCCTGTTTTCACAAAAAACAGTTGGCACAAAAAGCCAGTAATTTGCGGTACCAACACTGCCATCGCTTCTTAAATATCCATTGAAAGTCCTATCGATAAACTTTGATATATCAGGCTTCGTCCATTGATAATTTGCATTTCTATAGGCATATGCATTTGCCGCATGTTTTGTATTGGCAGTAGTCATCAGGCTACCTTTTGAAATAAAATTTTGCGCTTTGCCAACAAGCACTCCGTACATAATAATCTCATCTCCGTGCAACATATCATGAATAAAAAACTTATGTTTTGCGGGAACATTATCAACCAGGTGAAATGAATTGTGTTCTGTTTCAATCCAGGTGCCTGCTTTGAGATCTTGCAAGGCAACAAGCACGTTATCTTTTTTGTCAATTTGTATAAACTTCCTCAAAGCATGGCGGCATTTAATCTAAAAAAATGAATAAATAAAAGGTGCTTAAAATTCAATCGTGAATGGGATGATTTACTTTTACCAGCATCAAAGTTATAGTTTTCTAACACAGAATAAATTCTTTAAAGAAGTACATTATTAAAATTATTTAAGCAAAAATTTAGTGAAATATAAAGCATACATTTTCGATCTAAACGGCACCATGATTGATGATATGACTTATCATATTGATGCATGGCAAGGTATTGTAAACAGGCTCGGCGCCAATCTTTCAAGGGAACAGGTGAAGAAAGAATGCTATGGCAAGAATGAAGAATTATTAGAAAGAATTTTTCCAGGCAGGTTTGCAGAAGAAAAGAAAACTGCCTTAGGAATGGAAAAAGAAAAGCAATATCAACTGGAATTTAAGCCGCAGCTTAAATTGATAAAAGGATTGGATGCTTTTCTTGAACAATCTTATCAATCGGGTATAAAACTGGCTATTGGTTCAGCTGCTGTTATGTATAATATTGATTTTGTATTAGATGGGTTGAACATACGAAAATACTTCGATGCAATTGTAAGCGCCGATGATGTGACACACAGCAAACCTGATCCCGAAACTTATTTAAAGTGTGCAGAAAAATTGCAAATTGATGCCAAAGGTTGTTTGGTTTTTGAAGATTCTCCAAAGGGTGTAGAAACAGCAAATAATGCAGGAATGGATTGTATTGCGATAACTACAATGCACACTGACGATGAATTTAAATCTTATTCAAATGTGATAAAAATTATTAAAGATTATGATTTATTGAAAATATAAGTAAGGAAATATAAATCGTTTACAATGCCGGCCTTCTGCTAACATAAGGCCAGCCATTAACCCATATAATTTTTTCAATTTGTAATTTAGAGCAGCCATTATCATTTGCATCGTAAGCATGGTATACAAGATAATCAGATCCGTTGAAAGCAGCCACAGCGTTATGTCCTACGCCATACCAGTTCTTGTTTCCTTCCAGCAAAACTGAGCCACCGCCAAGATTCATAGGAACATCATGCCTGTCAACATAAGGGCCGTAAATTTTTTCACTTCTTCCAACCATCATCTTATAAGTGCTTTTTTCTCCGCGACAACAATAATCAAATGAAACAAATAAGTAATAATAATTCTCATGCTTATAAATGAAAGGCGCTTCAATTGCGGCATCGCCGGCAACTGAGTCAGGAAGAACAGGATCTCTTTTTCTTGAAGCGGCTGTGTACCATTGTTGAGGCTCGGCAACTGATAACAGATCATTGTTTAATTTTACTAATTTTATCCCATTCCAGAAAGAGCCGAATACCAGCCAGGGAGTTTTGTTTTCATCCAAACTTAAATTCGGATCAATGGCATTCCACATATCTCTTCCCGGCACGGATTCAATTACTTTCCCATGATCTATCCATTTAAAATCTTTAGATGATAGGTTTAATGTTTTATTTGTAGCAACACCAATAGCAGACGTGTTTTTACCAAAAGCTGATACTGCATAATATAGATAATATTGGCCATTATGAAAGCTGATATCTGGCGCCCAGATATGTCCGATAAAGCCGGGAATCGCTCTCACAGCCCATTCCGGCGCTTTATCAAACACAGGCTTCTCTTGTTTCCAATGTTTCATATCTGTTGAAGACATAACACCGATATTCATTCCGGTAGAGAAAATATAATAAGTACTATCCTGCCTGATAATTACCGGATCATGAACAGGAGGAAGAGTATCATTAAAAGGTGTCGGTTTATCAGGCTGCGCAGATACATTGACATTTAATGCCAATACAAAAACTATAATTAAATTTTTAATTGTAAGTAAATTATTGCTATTCATAACAATCATTTTAGCTCCACCTCGGCCTGTGCTCTCTCAAGGAGGAGACGGGTTGGAGTCAATTAACAAAGGCTTTAAGTTTAAAAATATATTGTGTTGTTATTAATGAATCCTGTTGCTTTTTTATAAAAAAATTACAATTTCTTCATTCATTTACATTTTTACCCTGATAACAGAGAACGCATAAGGCTGTGAAACAAGATGTATTTTGTTTCCATCAATGGCAACAGACGATTCTTTAGGAGCAACGTTTTGCGGCTGCTTGAATGAGTTTGCAGTATTAAGATCATCACTCTGTAATGTAGTAAGCAAACCTTTTGATGCTACCTTTTTGATTCCTTCAATTATAATATTATTTGCCTGCTCTTTACCGGATGCATTTACCACTTTTATGATCACATCATTTGTATTTTTATCGATAACTGCTGACACATATAAACTATCCTGCCCTGTTAAAGGTTTGCCATTCTGTAATGCAGGAACAACATTGGTTCCTTTGTTGGTTGAATACATTTTTTGCACATAATAATCAGTAGTTCCATAAGAGGCCACATTGTTGGCCCAGATAAGATCAGGCGTCCATTGCCAGGCTTCGTCATGTGCAAACAATGGTGCGTAAGAAGCCATATTTACAACCGCAGCATTTCGCTCAAGGCCTGTCATAAAAGCGGCTTCAGCTATTGCAGTGGCCATGTTATTTCTATTACTAATACTCACTGTTTTGTCACTTTGAGCGGCGTATTCGCCGGCAAATATTTTAGATCCATTTCTCGGGTAATTATCATAACGGGTAGCATTTGCCAAAAACCATTCAGGCCTGCGATAATAATGTTCATCAATAAGATCACCATTCATTTTTCTAATCTCACCATTTAAATAATCAAAGCGATCTCCATCCGGATCAGTGCCTGAACTGTTTATCAGCTTAAAATTCGGATACTTCCCTTTTATTGCTTTTGAGAATATCTTTAACCGTTCTACATATTGTGGTCCCCAGTTTTCATTGCCAACGCCCATCATTTTTAAATTAAACGGCGCAGGATGGCCAAGTGTTGCACGAACTTTGCCCCACTTTGTTTTAACATCTCCGTTGGCAAATTCTATAAGATCCAACGCATCCTGTACATACGGATCAAGCTCGTTAAGAGGTACCACTTCAGCTGTATTAAACTGGCAAGCCATACCGCAATTAAGAATGGGCAATGGCTCTGCACCAATGTCTTCAGCCAATTGAAAATATTCAAAGAAGCCAAGCCCAAAACTTTGAAAATAATCAGGCGCCGGCCGATGTGCAAACTCAGTGTTCCAGCGGTTTATTATTTGCTTACGTTCATCAACAGGGCCCAATGTTTTTTTCCATTGATAACGGGTGGCAAGCTCACGGCCTTCTACAATACATCCGCCGGGAAAACGAATAAAACCAGGCTTCATATCTGCAAGCAATTGTATCATATCAGCTCTCAATCCGCCAGGCCTGTTCTTCCATGTATTAGATGGAAATAAAGAGATCATATCAAGATCAATAGTGCCGCTTCCTTCAAACCAAATATTTAACTTGCCTTTCCATGCAGTGTCTGTTGCATTAAAACTTACGGCTTCTTTTTTCCATTCTTTATTTGAAGCTGATGGAGATAATATTGTATTGCCAATCACTTTATCAGAAGCATTTAATAATTCAATATGCAATGTTAAGCCTGGTGTTTGTTGCCTGCATAAAACAGAAAAATCATAACGCAATCCTTTTTTTATTCCCATGCCACGAAAGCCTTCATTGGTAAGGTTTAGCGAATCATCAGCATTATTTTTAGTGATGCGTACAAAGCGTGGATTGGCACTATTTTCTTCCTGGCGGTTAAGTATCAGCACACTTCCTTCATTAAATTTATTTTGATGTACCGTCCAGCCCATCAATGGCATTGAAAATTCAAATGAACGGTTCTTGACCATCTCTGCATAAATGCCTCCATCGGCGCCAAAGTTTATATCTTCAAAAAAAATACCCCACATTGTTGGCTGCACGGTTGCTATGGGTTTATTTGCCGAGACGATGATGTCTGCGTTTGATTGGGCATTCACATGTGCGGACCATGAAGCAATATATGTAATAACTATAGCTGTAAGGATTTTTCTTATATCCATAATCATGATGTTGGGCATCCCGCAACGCCTTCTAAAGGAGAAAGGCCCGCAAGCATTGTTAAAGAATTTTTATTTCAGGTTTTTATTTCAATTCTAAAACTACTACAGAAAATGGCGGAAGCTTTAAGCTTAATGTATTTCCCTTTAAAGAAGCACCTGTAAAGGTTTGAGGCACTATCTTATCAGGCTGTTCAAAAGTATTATGATCCTGCAGTTTTGAAGAAGTAAGAATTCTACCGGTAACCTTATTGTATTTTTTTCCATCAATAGTTATTGCAATAGCTTCTTCTTTTTTCGGGTTGATGTTAGTAAGAGAAATATGTGTAAGTCCGGTTGAATCTTTTGAAGCCGAGCCTGAGACTGAAGGCAACGTTTCATTTTCAAAAGAATAACTATCTGTTTTTATTGAGAGAGGCAGCAACATTGCCTCCTGGTGCACATTGTACATTTCCATTACATGGTAAGTTGGCGTAAGAATCATTTTTTCTTTATCGGTAAGTATAACAGCCTGCAATACATTAACGGTTTGTGCCAGGTTAGCCATGCGTACCCGATCAGAATGGTTGTTAAAAATATTAAGCGTTACACCTGCAATCATCGCATCTCTCATAGTATTTTGCTGGTATAAAAACCCGGGATTGGTATTGGGTTCCACATCATACCATCCACCCCATTCATCTACTACTAATGCAATTTTTTTTTGAGGATCATATTTATCCATAATGGCTGAATGATTGATCACCAGTGAATCCATGAACAATGCTTTTTGCATAGTCTTGAAATATTGCTCTTCTGTAAAATTTGTAGCAGAACCTTTTTTGCCCCATTCTACAAACGAATAACTATGCAGCGCAATTCCTTCCAGCATATTTTTCGGAATGTTTTTCATCAATGTTTCCGTCCAGTGATAATCAGCAACGTTTGCTCCTGAAGCCACTCTAAAAATTTTACTGGTGTTTGACCAGTCAGCCATAAAAGTGGAATACTTTCTAAACTCTCCTACATAATACTCCGGAGTCATATTGCCGCCGCATCCCCATGCTTCATTGCCAACGCCCCAATATTTTACGCTCCATGGTTGCTCTCTTCCATTCTTCTTTCGCAGATCAGACATCGGATTTTTATTATCGCTATTTACATATTGAACCCAATCGGCTAATTCCTGTACAGTGCCGCTACCTATATTTCCTGCGAGGTAAGGTTCGGCACCTAACAGCTCACACATGTTTAAAAAATTGTGCGTTCCAAAGCTATTATCTTCTGTAACGCCGCCCCACCACCTGTTCACAATTGCAGGTCTTTTATCTTTTGGTCCTATGCCATCTTTCCAGTGATAAGTATCTGCAAAACAGCCTCCAGGCCAGCGTAGTACTGGAATTTTCAACTTTCTCAGTGCAGCAATTATATCATTTCTCACACCATTGGTGTTAGGTATTTTAGATGTATCACCTACATAAAAACCACCATAAATACAATGGCCGAGATGTTCTGCAAAATGCCCGTAGATATTTTTACTGATCAGTTGTTTTTCAGAATCTGCTTTAAGCATAATTACAGTTTGTGCTGATGTAATGTTGAGCCAAAAAAGAAGGTATACAAAGAGAGATGATTTTATCATAAAAATTATTTTTTCTGCTTTTAAAAATAAATTTCTGTTTAGATTACTCAAGATATAATTACTTTTTTTTATGAAGTAAACATTTTAATTTTCATTTGCCCTCAGCACTATCTTGTAGATCAAGAGCTTTGCAGAAGTAATAACCATAACTACTCTAAATTTAAGACAGCACATAACTGTCAATTTTACAATTATTTTTTTTAAATTTATTTTTTTTTCAAAAAATAGTTAAATAACCTTTTCGGCTTTGTTTTTATACGATGACAAAATACTTAAAGCAAACGCGGCTTTTGGCTGCTGTAGATTGTATAATTTTTGGGTTTGATGGTGAATCGCTAAAAATTTTATTGATACACAGGGGCTTTGAACCGGAAAGAGGTAAATGGAGCCTTATGGGAGGCTTTATACAACCAGATGAAAGTGCAGATGCTGCTTCTATCCGGATATTGAAAAGCCTTACAGGGCTTGAAGGTGTTTACCTTGAGCAGCTTTATACATTTTGCGACCCGGCAAGAGATCCTATTGAACGAACAATATCAATTGCATACTTTGCGCTAATAGATATTCACCAATACGAAAAACAATTGAGTGATCAATTTCATCCTGAATGGTTCCCGTTAAATAAAATTCCGAAGCTTATTTTTGATCATAGCGAAATGGTAAAGATGGCAAAAGAAAAGCTTAGGTATAAAGCGGCTTTGCATCCTTTATTATTTGAACTTTTGCCTAAAAAATTTACGTTGCCGCAATTGCAAAGCCTTTATGAATATGTATATGATACCAGCTTCGATAAAAGAAATTTCAGCAGAAAAGTATTGTCTACAAACCTATTGATAAAGCAAGCAGATAAAGATAAATACTCGTCAAAAAAAGGCGCTTATTATTACAAGCTAAATGCAAAAAATTATAAAGCAGATTTCCAGTCATTCTTAAATATTATTCCAAATTCTCACTTACTATAATTATTATACTTTTTAAAATTGTGGTTATCTTGTTTATTAAAATAAATAAGTGTTATTTTGACACTAATTATTTAATGATATGAAAGATGAATATGTTATTGGTGTTGATTACGGCTCAGATTCTGTTCGCTCTGTTTTGATCAATGCTCACAACGGGCAGGAGCTGGCTGCATCTGTATTTTATTATCCACGCTGGAAAGAACAGCAATATTGTGATGCTTCTATAAACCAGTTTCGCCAGCATCCGCTGGATTATATTGAAGGCCTGGAATATACCATTAAAGACTGCCTCAAGAAAGCCGGCAATGATGTTGCTGAAAAAGTAAAAGCCATTTCAGTAGACACCACAGGCTCTACGCCGGTTGCTGTAGATAAAAGCGGAACTCCCCTTGCATCGCTGCCTGGTTTTGAGGAAAACCCGAATGCCATGTTTGTATTATGGAAAGACCATACTGCTACGAAAGAAGCGGCTGAGATTAATGAACATGCAAAAATTTTTCAACCGGATTACCTTAAGTATGTAGGCGGAATTTATTCTTCAGAATGGTTTTGGGCAAAATTGTTACACATATTAAGAGAAGATAATGAAGTAAGAAATGCCTGCTTTTCATGGGTAGAACATTGCGACTGGATACCTTTTTTATTAACAGGCGGAAATGACATAAAGAAGATGAAACGGGGAATATGTGCGGCAGGTCATAAAGCTTTATGGTCAAGAGAATTTAATGGTTTGCCGCCCAATGATTTTTTTACTTCTATAGATCCATTATTGGATGGCTTTACTTCAAGATTATTCACAGAAACTTTTACATCAGATACAGCTGCCGGAACATTATCTCCTGAATGGGCAACACGCCTTGGTTTATCACCGGCGGTTATTATTGGTGTTGGCGCTTTTGATGCTCATATGGGAGCAGTCGGCGGGCAAATAGAACCGTATTATTTAAGTAAAGTAATGGGCACTTCTACATGCGATATGCTTGTAGTGCCTGCAGATGAAGCAAAAGATATATTGATTAAAGGGATTTGCGGACAGGTACAAGGCTCTGTGATACCGGGCATGACAGGCATGGAAGCTGGCCAAAGCGCTTTTGGAGATATGTATGCATGGTTTAAAAATTTATTGACCTGGCCGCTTAATAATTTTTTAACGGATGAAAAAATTAAAAAAGAAATCAGCGATAAAATTATTGCTTCCCTAAGCGCTGAAGCTGCTAAACTTCCTGTAAATGAAAATGATGAACTGGCCATTGACTGGCTTAATGGAAGACGGACACCTGATGCAAACCAACTGCTGAAAGGCGCCGTCATCAACCTTAATCTTGCTACAGATGCACCGCGTTTTTTTAAAGCAATTGCAGAAGCTACCTGTTTTGGCGCAAAGGCAATTGCAGACAGGTTCATTGAACAGGGCATACCGGTAAAAGGACTTATCGGCCTGGGCGGAGTAGCTAACAAATCACCTTATATTATGCAGATGATGGCCGATGTGATAAACATGCCCATCAGAATACATAAAAGTGAACAAACATGTGCTGCTGGTGCTGCTATGTTTGCAGCTACTGCTGCGGGTATTTACAACAAAGTAGAAGATGCTATGGAGGCGATGGGACAAGGCTTTGCTGCAACTTATTACCCTGATGCAAGCAGGAAAGATACCTATGCAAAAAGATATCAGCAATACCAAAAGCTGGGTAGTTTTATTGAAGAGGAACTAATAAATTAGAAGTATAATTCCTTTGGGATTTCTTTGCATTCTTCTTGTTCTTTTCTTTGCGGTTAATTTAAACGCAAAGAGCCGCAAAGATTTCGCAGAGGAGGCGCAAAGTAATTAAGAAGAATACTATGAAAAAATATAAAGATATCCAGGAAGCTTGCTATCAAGCTAACATGCAATTGCCAAAGCTAAACCTTGTAATTTTCACCTTTGGTAATGTAAGCGCTGCCGATAAAGACCTTGGTGTGTTTGCCATAAAACCAAGCGGCGTACCTTACGAAAAATTATCTCCAAAGAAAATGGTTATTGTTGATTTTGATGGTAAAACGGTTCATGGAAAACTCCGGCCTTCATCGGATACCAAAACGCATGCACTTCTTTATAAGCAATGGGAAGATATTGGAGGAATTGCACATACACATTCTACGTATGCTACTGCGTGGGCTCAATCGCAAAAAGATATACCTATTTTCGGCACTACACATGCCGATCATAATACAGTTGATATACCCTGTGCACCGCCGATGAGCGATGAAATGATACAGGGAGATTATGAATACCAGACAGGCTTTCAGATCATTAATTGTTTACAGCAAAAAGGATTGGATTATAAAGAAATTGAAATGATCCTGGTAAGTAACCATGCGCCTTTTACCTGGGGAGCTACAGCAGAAAAGGCAGTATATAACAGCGCCGTTCTGGAAAGCATTGCACAAATGGCATTGTTAACACAACAAATAAATCCGCAGGCAAGCAGGCTTAAAGATGCACTCATAAAAAAACATTATGAGCGCAAGCATGGAAGCAATTCTTATTATGGACAATAGAATGATTAAAAAATAAATAAGCAATATGAAAAAACAAAACTTGTTGTTAACAGTATGCCTGCTAATTTTGGCGGCCTGTAATAGCAATTCTACCGGCGGTGATACAGCTTCTAATAAAAATCAGGATACTATGAAGTACAGCATAACTGAAACACCTTTTGGCAATTACGATGGCAGTGATATTACTCAATACACCATATCCAATTCTTCAGGGATGCAGGTAAAAATTATAAATTATGGCGGCACTGTTACGGGCATATTCGTGCCAGATAAAGATGGTAACAAAGGCAACGTTGTGTTAAGCTATGATTCTTTAAGCGGGTATCTTCAAAAAGGCAATCCTTATTTTGGTGCATTAGTTGGCCGCTATGGCAACAGGATAGCGAATGCAAAATTTACCTTAGATGGCAAAACCTATACATTAGCACCAAACAACAACGGAAATACATTACATGGCGGCCTTAAAGGTTTTGATAAAGTAGTATGGAAAGCCGAGAAACTTCCTGGTGACAGCAGTCTTCAATTAACTTATATAAGTAAAGATGGAGAAGAAGGTTTTCCCGGCAATCTTTCAGTAAAAGTTATTTACACCTTAACTAATGACAACGGCCTTTTGATTGACTATACTGCTACCACAGATAAAGCCACACCGATCAATCTTACCAATCATTCTTATTTTAATTTATCAGCAGGAAAAGATTCTACGATTCTTGGTGAAAAAATAATGATAAATGCTGATAATTTTACTCAAGTAAATGATAACCTGATACCTACAGGAAAATTACCTTCAGTAAAGGGAACGCCAATGGATTTTACATCTTTAAAAACAATTGGAAGAGATATTGCCCAGGTGAAAGGTGGCTATGATCACAACTGGGTTTTAAACAGAACAGGCAATGGTCTTGAAAAAGCAGCCAGAGTTGAAGACAGTGCAAGCGGAAGAAATATGGAAGTTTGGACAACTCAACCCGGAGTTCAGTTTTATACAGGAAACTTTTT
>CAXSDW010000033.1:0-32615 GCA_964236235.1 uncultured Chitinophagaceae bacterium | reverse complement strand
CCATTAGGAATATAATAATCAATTGCACTGCTATATAGCCATTCCTGCGGTTCTCTTACAAAACCTGCTCTTACGGGATTTTCATGCAAATAAACTAATCGTTGATTATACATTCTTACATTATCTAAAAGAACAGGATGATTTTCATGTTGCCAGAATTGAAACCTGTAATTGCTTTTGTTGGCTTTGCCATGTTTTTCAAATAAATCAAGCATCCATGATCTCCTGCTCTCCTGTGGATTATTAATAATGGCATCAATTAATTTAATGGCTGTAAAACTTTTAATATTTTTTATAACCATACCCGGATCTGCATTATTAATAAAAGAGCAGATCATGTGAAAATGATTAGGCATAAGCACCCAGGCATGTATTTGCAAACCTTGATTTTTCTGGCAAAACCGAAAACTATCTAAAAGAATATTCCGGTAAACATCCCGGATAAACACATCTATCCAGTCTACAACAGTGGAAGTAATAAAATAAGCACTTTCCACGTCAGAAAATTTGTACTTACTGCTCATTCAATAAAAATAGTATTTCCATATTGAATGTGCAGCTAAGTGACAAATAAGCACAGGTCGGAGACCTGCGCCAGATATAGACAGATATAGTCAGAGACCTGCGCCAGATATAATTTCGACAAACGAGATCATGAAATAATAGTAAAAAGGAATATTGACAAGTAAGCTTATTAAACGCAGAAATAGGTTTAGAATATAGAAAAATTTCTTGCAATTCATAAATATAAATTATACTTTGTTTGTGAAATAAATCTACTGATATGCTTTTCTGCAAAACTCCTAACAAAAAATCTGTAGTGCTTTTCTGTATATTCTGGCTTTTGATGCATGTAGGTTATACACAACCAAGCGCCAAAAACAATGTTTCACAACTTCCGGTAAAAGTTACATCTGTCGAAGGGATTACAGAATACAGATTGAATAATGGATTACGTGTATTATTGTTTCCCGATCCTTCAAAACCAACTATCACTGTAAATGCCACTTACCTCGTAGGTTCGCGTGTTGAAGGCTATGGCGAAACAGGTATGGCTCATTTGCTGGAGCACATGGTATTTAAGGGTTCTGCCAAGCATAAAAATATTCCTAAAGAACTTACTGACCACGGCGCTTCTCCTAACGGCAGTACATGGTACGACCGCACCAATTATTTTGAAACCTTTTCTGCCACTGACGAAAATTTGAATTGGGCGCTTGATTTGGAAAGCGATCGCATGGTTAATTCCTTCATTGCAAAAAAGGATTTACAAAGTGAATTTTCCGTGGTACGCAATGAATTTGAAAACGGTGAAAACTATCCTTCGTGGATGTTACAGGAGCGCATTATTTCCGCAGCTTATATGTGGCATAATTATGGAAAATCAACCATCGGTTCCAAAGAAGATATTGAACGTGTGCCGATCGAAAATCTGCAGGCTTTTTACAAAAAATATTATCAGCCTGATAACGCTGTATTAATGGTAACAGGTAAAATTGATGAAGCTAAAACGCTGCAGCTTGTTAATAAGTATTTTGGAGTTATTCCCCGCCCCTCACGCAAATTACAGGAGTCTTATACAATGGAGCCGGTGCAGGACGGGGAACGTTCTGTAATCCTTCGGCGTGTGGGTGATGTGCAGGTGGTAGGTTGCGCCTATCATATTCCTTCTGGCACACATCCTGACTATGCTCCTCTCGATATTTTAAACGAAGTGCTCACCAATCAACCTTCCGGCCGTTTATACAAAGCTTTGGTAGAAACGCAAAAAGCATCTTCGGAATATGGATATTCATTCGCATTGAAAGATCCGGGCATCAATTATTTTTCTGCAGATGTCTTAAAAGAAAAATCAATTGATGATGCAAAAAACACCATGATGAATGTTTTGGACAGCATCAGCGTAAAACCTGTTACATCAGAAGAAGTGGAAAGAGCAAGAGCTACTTTGCTGAAATATTTCGAAGAATTTTACCGCAACTCCGAAAGAATTGGCTTACAAATGAGTGAATTCATGGCTCAAGGCGACTGGCGTACCGCATTCATTTACCGTGATAACGTAAAAAAAGCTACAGTGGAAGATGTAAACAGAGTGGCAAAAACATACTTCAAAAATTCAAACAGAACTGTTGGTGTATTCATTCCTGATAAAACACCTGACCGTGCCGCTATTCCATCGCCGCCTGACGTTGCAGCATTGGTAAAAGACTATAAAGGACAGAAGGCATTGGCTGCTGCAGAAGCGTTTGATGTCTCCCCATTCAACATTGACAAACGCACTAAATCCGGAAGCATACCAGGCGGCGCTAAATATGCAATACTTACTAAAACCACACGCGGCAATACTGTTCACCTGCAGATTAATGTACGGATAGGTAATGAAAAAGACCTTCAAAACAAAGCTCTTATATTGCAACTCACTTCACAAATGCTGCGGCGCGGTACCCAAAGCAAGACGTTTCAGCAACTGAATGACACGCTGGACAAATTGCAATCGCATGTTTATTTGTACGGTTACGGTCAAACAACAACTGCCGATATTGAAAGCACAAAGGAGAATCTTCCGAAAGTTTTGCAATTAGTGAGCGAAATGCTTCATCAGCCCTCATTTCCACAAAATGAATTTAATTCTGTTAAGCAGGAACGATTGGCAAATATTGATCAGCAAAAAAGTGATCCCCAGGCCCTGGCATATAATTTAAGGGATCGTTTAGAGGAACTTTACCCTAAAGGTCATATTTACAGTAAGCTCTCTTTTGAGGAAGAAACAGAAGCAGTTAAAAGTATTCAGCTTGATGATGTTAAAAGTTTTTATAAAGATTTTTATAATATTACCGGTGCCACTGTGTCTGTAGTAGGGGATTGTAACGAAGCAGCTACTATACAACAACTAACTGCAATGCTGCAAAACTGGAACAGTTCAAAAACCTACACCCGTGTTCCACATAAATATTTTAATGTGGGCGGAACAGAGCAAAAAATAAATACACCCGATAAAAAAAATGCAGTCTTTTTAGCGGATGTAATCTTACCAATTAATGATGAAAGCAAAGATTATGCGCCACTTGTAATGGGTAGTTATATTTTTGGCGGCGGTTTTTTAAACTCCCGCCTGGCAACACGATTAAGGCAAAAGGAGGGCCTTAGTTATGGAGTGGGATCAGATCTGTATGTGAGGGAATTAGATTCTATTGGCTATTTTGGTGCAAACGCTATTTATAATCCTGATAATTTAGACAAGCTGGATAAGGCATACAAAGAGGAGCTGAACAAATTATTAAAAGAAGGTGTTACAGCCGATGAATTAAAAGCAGCAAAATTGGGTTATCTTCAAAACCAGTTGGTGCAGCGGTCGGATGATATGAACTTGGTCAACCAATTAAACTCTAATCTTTTTCTGAACCGCACATTTGACTGGATTGCCAATCAGGAAAGACAGATAGACAATTTAACCGTAGAAGATGTCAATACCGCTTTACGCAAATATATTAGTCCTGAAAAAACAATATATATAAAAGCAGGTGATTTTGATAAGGCTAAGTGATTATTAGGATAAAATATCTTTTCTCCGTTTTAGGCTATTTCACCTTCATCTTTATCTCATTCAGGTTCGTCAAGGCCTCGACATAAGTAAGCCTGTTAAATCAAATATCATTAAGTATCTTGCTTAGTTCATAATAAGTTTCACTTATTACAGCAAATGAAATAAAGATTATTTTTTTCAAGAAAATTGTATTTGCGGCTCCTATCTAATGAACAAATCTCTTTAATCTTTATGCACAGAAGCAACCTTGCGCTAACAGCGAGGCAACAGATTGAAATTTTTCTGGACTATAGAATCCTAACAGAGAGTTGAGCTTTATTAAGGTGTTATTATATTCAAAACTTTAGGTAATTAACATTCCTTTTTCAACAAATAAAACCTCCTCTTGAATTTCTTTGCTTCATAGTTTTATATTTGCCGCACTTTCCCAAATTTCAAATTATGAGTTTTAAAAGAATTAATAATATTACCGGCTGGGCTATTTGCCTTATCGCCTGTACAGTTTATCTAATGACAATGGAGGCTACAGGCAGCTTTTGGGACTGCGGAGAATTTGTTTCCAGCGCCTATAAGTTACAAATACCTCATCCTCCCGGAGCACCATTATTTGTGTTGTTAGGTCGTTTATTTACACTCCCTTTTGATGGCAAACATGCTGCAACCGGCGTAAATACAATGAGCGCTTTGGCAAGTGGTTTTACTATTTTATTTCTGTTTTGGAGCATCACACATTTTGCACGCAAACTTGTACAAAAGAATAATGAAACACTTAACACCCAGCAAATATTTACCGTGATGGCTGCAGGTGCAATAGGCGCACTTGCTTATACTTTTTGTGATTCATTTTGGTATAGCGCTGTAGAAGGCGAAGTGTATGCACTTTCTTCATTTTTTACAGCCATTGTATTTTGGGCAATTTTAAAATGGGAACATGAAGTAACGCAGGAACAACATGAAGGTATTAAAGGAAATTTTACCCGTGCAGACCGTTGGCTTATCTTAATTTTTTATTTGATGGGGCTTTCCGTTGGCGTACACTTGCTGAACCTGCTAACTATACCGGCTATTGTAATGATCTATTATTTTAAGCGCTATAAAGTAACCAGGAGAGGAACTTTTATTGCTTTTGTTGTTGGTTGCCTTATAACAGGATTAGTGCAAAAAGCGGTAATACAATGGAGCATAAAATGGGCCGGCGATTTTGATATTTTCTTTGTTAATCAATTAGGCATGCCGTTTTTTATTGGCTTTGCTTTCTTCTTTATATTCCTGGGCGTGCTTATTTATCTTGGCATCCGCATGGCAAACAAAAGAAACTGGAATTATTTAAAATTAGGATTATGGAGTTTCGCTTTTATGCTCATTGGCTACTCCACTTATTTTACCACTTTAATCCGTTCAAATGCAGATCCGGCGGTAGATATGTTTAACGTTGACAACCCGGTAAGTCTTGTTGGTTATTTAAGCCGTGAACAATATGGTGACTGGCCAATATTATATGGACAGGATTTTACTGCTGAAGCTACTGACCAAAAAGTAACTGATACTTATGTAAAGGGAAAAACCAGATATGAAAAAAGTGGTAAAAAATATGAACCAATTTATGCTTCAGAAGATATGCACTTTTTTCCGCGGATGTGGGATGCAAGTAACGATCAAAACCATGCAGATTATTATGCTGCTTTTGCAGGCATTGGGAAAGATCCCAAAACAGGCGCATACCTTGACAAACCCACAATGGGCGACAACATAAGCTTCTTTGTAAAATATCAAAATAACTGGATGTACCTGCGGTATTTTATGTGGAATTTTGCAGGTAAACAGGATGATATACAAGGGATAGATATCGGTAATGTAAGAGATGGTAACTGGAAGAGCGGAATTGGCTTGTGGGATAATATCCGGCTTGGCGATCAATCTAAAATGCCCGATAGTTTAAAAAATAATAAAGCTAATAACAAGCTTTTTTGCCTTCCGCTTATTTTAGGAATTCTTGGTATTCTTTATCAATATAAACACAATAAAAGAGATCTGTTAACCATTGGATTACTTTTCTTCTTTACCGGTTTTGCTGTTGTAATTTATTTAAACCAGGCCGGCAACCAGCCACGGGAAAGGGATTATGCTTATGTAGGTTCTTTTTATGCTTTTGCTTTTTGGATAGGCATCGGTGTTTTTTATGTAAAAGATCTGTTCAATAAATTCATAAAATCTAACATGGCCAATTATGCAGCTGCCGGCCTATGCCTGCTGGCTGTTCCTGTTTTAATGGGCAGCCAGGAGTGGAACGATCATGACAGAAGTAAAAAAGTTTTGGCAAGAGATCTGGCCATTGATTACCTGGAAAGTTGTGCGCCTAATGCCATTTTAGTTTCGTATGGCGATAACGATACTTACCCGCTTTGGTATGCGCAGGAAGTGGAAGGAATTAGAAGAGATGTTCGTGTAATTAACTCCAGTTTATTAGGTACAGACTGGTATATAAATCAATTAAGGTATAAAGTAAATCTTAGTGATCCGATTGATGTTGTGTGGCGGCCAGATCAAATATTAGGAAGCAAGAGAGATGGTATCTATTATTATCCTGATGCACCCGGAGCAAAGGTTGATCAAAATCAGCCAATGGATTTGTACACATTAATGAAAGATTATGCCGGCAGTGACGATCAGAACCGGATGGCGCCCATGCCCAATACAGATGATTATGTAAACATTTATCCAACCAAAAAAGTAAAGATTCCTGTTGATGTAAATCTTGTAAAACGAAACGGAACCGTAAATGCGGATGATAGCGTATTAAGTGAAATTGATTTTGATTTGCCAAGAAATGTAATTGGTAAAAATGAAAGTGCTGTATTAAACATTATTGCTGCAAACAAATGGAGGCGGCCTATTTATTTTACTTCACCTACCACGCAAGTTGGCCTTGATGCATATTTAAGAACCGATGGATTAACTTACCGTTTGGTGCCTGTAAAAGGAAGCGGTAATGATGTAAACAGGGATTGGGTGGTTGACAAAATGATGAACAAATTTGTATTTGGCAACGCTGATAAACATGGCTTATATTATGATGAAGAAAACCGCCGGCATTTAAATACTATACGAATGCAATATGCTTTAGCTGCCATAAACCTTGCAGATCATGATAGAAAAGCAGACGCAAAAAAGCTATTGGAAAGATGTGATAAAATGATGCTGCAGGAAAATTTTCCTTACGGTATGGTTTCAAGAGGTCAGCAACACAACCAAATATCAGGGCAATTTTTATTGGCAGCTTATAAAGCCGGTGATTTATCGCTTGCCAAAAAAGTTTCTTCTTCTTTAAGAAAAGATCTTGAGCAGCAGGTAAATTATTACAGCAGCCTTGATGAAGATAAGATGGCTGCATTAAGCCGGGAAAGTGATGCAGTGGATGGCCTTTTAAAGCAATTACAGGAAATGGAACAATATTTCAGTATGCCTCAAACTGCCCCTGCAGTAAACCCTGAAGGCGGTGGAAAGCCACTTATTAATAATCCGCAACCACGGATAAAAGATACCCAGGTAACAGATAATAAAAGATAACTCTTAAGAAATACCGTGAGATGATGTAAGGTATTTATTTACCTGTCAAACCAAATTGCTAAAAGTTTGTTTGTATTTTTGCATGTTATTTCTCACTGAAACCATTAACCATGTTAGGCCATAATTTCTCTAAATATGATCCTGCGGAGAACAGCAAATCTTCTTTTGAAAAGCTGCTTGATACTTTTATGCAGTTGCTTACTTACACAAATGGCGATGTAGGCGAAGCTTTGAGCTGGCTTACAGAACTTGATAAAGAATATGATTTAACAAATGATGAATACGGCCTGGGAGATTTTATTGAAGACCTGAAAGACAAAGGATATATAGACGAAAATAAACAAAACGGGCAAATAAAAATTACTCCAAAAACAGAACAGGGAATAAGAAAAAGAAGCCTTGAAGAAATATTCGGAAAATTAAAAAAGACAAAACAAGGCAACCATAACACTTTTAAACCAGGCGGCGGTGACGAAATCAACCCTGAAACAAGGCCTTTCCAGTTTGGTGATACTTTAGAGCAGATAGATTTTACAGCTTCAATACGAAATGCACAAATCAATCATGGCATTGATAGTTTTAAAATGTATGAAGATGATCTTGAAATAAGAGAGACTGATTTTAAAGCGCAAACATCAACTGTATTAATGATTGATATTTCTCACAGTATGATATTATATGGTGAAGATAGAATTACGCCGGCCAAAAAAGTAGCGATGGCATTGAGCGAGCTTATCACCACAAAATATCCGAAAGATACACTTGATATTGTAGTGTTTGGCAACGATGCGTGGACGGTGGAAATTAAAGATCTTCCTTATTTGCAGGTTGGCCCTTATCATACCAATACAGTTGCAGGGCTGGAGCTTGCCATGGATATTTTAAGGAGAAGAAAAAATCCCAACAAGCAAATTTTTATGATAACAGATGGCAAACCTACCTGCCTTAAAGTTGGTAAAAAATATTACAAAAATAGTTTTGGTGTTGACAGAAGAATTTTGAGCAGGTGCCTTAATCTTGCAGCGCAATGTAAAAAAATAAAGATACCTATTACTACTTTCATGATTGCCAGCGATCCTTATCTGCAGCGGTTTGTAACAGAATTTACTGAAACTAATAACGGTAAGGCATTTTTTGCATCATTAGATCGCTTAGGTGCTTTCATCTTTAAAGATTTTGAAAGCGGCAAGAGAAAGACAGTATATTAATATCTGAACCATGATTTGGGGAGATTAGAAGGATTAGAATGAAATAATGTTGAATGTAATTTGTGGAGATTAGAAAGTTTATTGAAAAACAAAATCATGTCAGAATTAAAATATAAAGAGATCACCGAAAAAAAAATTGGTTCGGCAATGAAGGTTCATGTGGCTCTTGGTAATGGTTTCCAGGAAGTGATATATCAAAGAGCATTGGAAATAGAGATGGAAGAATGTCAACTTAAATTTGTAAGAGAATTTAATATGCCTGTTCAGTATAAAGGCCGGCAGATTGGTGAAAGGCGGGTTGACTTTTTTGTGGAAAATAAGATTATGGTAGAATTAAAAGCAATAATTCAATTAGAAAATGTTCATTTGGCGCAAGCTAAAAATTATCTGGAAGCTTACAATATGCAGGTTGGGCTGCTAATCAATTTTGGTTCGATAAGTCTTCAGTTTAAGAGATTAGAAAATACAAAATTCATCCCAACATCAATTCCAGTTAATCTATAAATCTACCCAAATCGTGGTTCAGACAATAAAAACATTAGGCGATCTTAAAAAGAGTGATTATACGTCGAGAAGTATTAAACAGGAGATACGTGATAATCTTATAAAAAAGATTCAAAAAAAAGAGGAAACTTTTCCAGGCATACTTGGCTATGAAGATTCTGTAATTCCGGATGTTGAAAGAGCATTACTTTCAAGGCATAATATTCTTTTTTTAGGATTGCGTGGCCAGGCAAAAACCCGTATGGCAAGGCAAATGACTGATTTGCTTGATGAATACATTCCAATAGTTGCAGGCAGTGAAGTAAATGATGACCCGTTTGCGCCGTTAAGTAAATATGCCAGGGATCTTATTGAAGCTAATGGCAATAACACACCAATAGAATGGTTGCATAAAAGTGAACGCTATGGTGAAAAGTTAGCAACACCTGATGTAAGTGTTGCCGATCTCATTGGTGATATAGATCCCATAAAAGCCGCAAACTTAAAACTGAATTATGCTGATGAAAGAGTGATACATTATGGCATAATTCCAAGAAGCAATCGCGGCATTTTTGTTATTAATGAGTTGCCTGATCTGCAGGCGAGAATTCAGGTTTCTCTCTTTAATATTCTTGAAGAAGGCGATCTGCAAATACGTGGTTTTAAATTAAGGTTGCCGCTTGATATCATGTTTGTGTTTACTGCCAATCCTGAAGATTATACAAACAGAGGCGCAATAGTAACGCCGCTTAAAGACAGGATTGAAAGCCAGATACTTACTCATTATCCCACATCAATAGAAACATCTTTACTTATTACCGAGCAGGAAGCTGATGTGCATGAAGACCAGGTGAAGAAAGTGAAGGTAAGTGATCTTGTAAAAAGATTAATAGAACAGGTTTCGTTTGAAGCAAGAGGCAGTGAATACGTTGATAAAAAAAGCGGTGTATCAGCAAGACTTACAATAGCTGCTTATGAGAATGCAGTAAGTGCCGCAGAAAGAAGATCTATTATAAATAAAGAAAAAGAAACACAGGTTTGGATCAGTGATCTCACCGGTATTATTCCTTCAATTACAGGTAAGATTGAACTGGTGTATGAAGGCGAGCAGGAAGGACCATACCAGGTTGCATTTAACCTTATGGAGAAAGCCATTCGTACACAATTTGCCAAATACTTTCCAAACCCGGAAACATTTAAAAAGAAAAGAGTAAAAGATACCGGTGCTGATGAAAACCCTTACAGAGCCATCACTAAATGGTTTGATGCAGGCAATCATTTAAATCTTTTCTTCCAGGCAAAAGATGATGATAAAGTGCATTTGCTTTACAAAGTTGACGGGCTTTACGGACTGGTAAAAAAACATTTTCCTAATGCAAATGCAAAAGAAAATGCATTGCTAATGGAGTTTGTTTTACACGGGCTTTCTTCTTACTCTCTTATAAGTAAAAAAGTTTTAGAAGGTAAAATAGAATTTAAAGATTTGATGGGCAGTATGCTTAATCTTGGCGGAAAATCATTTAGTGAAGAAGAATTAGATGACGAAGATTTTAAATAAAAAACCGGATAAATTATCCGGCTTTGAAAAAACGTTTCTTTAATGATTACTGATTTATAAACTATTTTATAAGCAGCCCCACTTTTATTCCACCACTTAAACCGAGATTAGCGCCCTGACCTGTTTTTTGAATGACAAAATGATTATAAAGATTATCTGAAAAACCATCATTAGTATCATTCTTTACATTATCAAAGGCATAACCAAGGCCGCCATATATATCAATAAGAAATTTATCACCAAAAACCCATTGATGTCCATAATTTAAAATAATTGCGCCAAAGATATTATGCCTTTTTTCAAGCACTGGATTGCCTGTCTTATAATTTAATGAATTATCTGTGTAAAAGCCTAAAGTGGCTGTAGGCTTTATGTAGCTTCCCTGCATGATATGCGTCATTCGCGTTCCTTTATTAAAGAAGTCGGGGAGCTTATTAAACTTGTAACCTGCATCTACGAATCCACCAAAAGCATCTCTTTTATATGGCAGATATTGGCCATTGAAATAATAGTTATCAATCTGGTAATTTTTTCCGGCGCCAATAACTCCAAATCCCAATTCATAACTTTTTAAAGGAGAAATTGATTTTTCAAAAGAAAATTGTGAATATCCCAATAATGGTGCAAGAAAATTAAGTTTGATAGCCTTAGTTAATTGCCCTTCATAACTTTGCGGATCTTTATAACTAACCTTATATTTTTCAACTCTGCCATCTGCATATTCGATCCTGTTCAAAGTAGATTTATCTACAACATAAACAGGACCGTCGGGACTCTCGAACAATTTGTATTTAACTTCATCTGTGCCAATCTCAATTACTTTGGCATTTATTACAGCGCCTTTTAGTTTGTAAATTTTATCCTGTGCAAAAAGTTGGGAAGTAAATATTAAGATTAATAGAGTAAAAAAGGTCTTTTTCATATAGTGGCTTTTTTTAAAGAGTTTAAATCGGATCAATACGCTGCATAAGTTCAAACAACATTCACTTCTCTTTCTAAATCTATATTAAATTTATGCCTTACGCTTTTTTTTATTTCTTCTCCCAACACATAAATTTCTTTGCCTGATGCATCTCCATAATTTACCAACACCAGCGCCTGCTTTGTATGACAGCCTGCATCACCTTTTCTATAACCTTTCCAGCCGCACTTTTCTATGAGATATGCAGCAGGTATTTTATATTTATCATCATCTATTTTAAAAGATGGAATGTCAGGATACATTCGTTTTAATCCGAGTAATTCATGTTTGCCAATCTGCGGATTTTTAAAGAAACTGCCGGCGTTACCAATCACGTTTGGATCAGGCAGCTTACTGCTTCTTATGTTTATAACTGCCTGTGAAATGGCTTGTATACTCAGTTCCACGACATTCATTCTTTCCAATTCTTCTTTTATTGCACCATATTCAATGTTGAATCTGGCTTTTTTGTCAAGCCTGAAAGTAACATTCAAAATAGCAAACTGATCTTTATATTTCTTTCTAAAAATGCTTTCTCTGTAACCAAATTCACAATCGTTCAAAGTAAAAGTTTGTATTCTTTTTTCTGAAAAATGAAATGCTTCAAGAGAATGAAATACATCTTTTATTTCCACGCCATAAGCACCAATATTTTGCATAGGCGATGCGCCGACATTGCCTGGTATTAACGAAAGATTTTCAACGCCACCAAAATCATACTTAATACAATGCAGCACAAACTGATGCCAGTTCTCTCCTGCTCCTGCCCGTACATACACATGTTCGTTATCTTCATGAATGATGTCAATACCTTTTATCGCACTTTTTAAGACAAGACCATTAAAATCTTTTGTAAAGAGAATGTTACTTCCTCCGCCAAGAATAAGCGTTGACTGTTGATCGTCATTGATTCTTAATAATTGCTCCAGTTCATCTGCAGAATGAAACTCACTGAAATACCTGGCATAAACATTTATACCAAAAGTGTTATATTTCTTTAATGAAAAATTTTGTAACATAACAAATCTTAAAGTTTCATCAGTATGCTTTATCAGCTAATTGGCATCAACATCCGCAATCAGCACAACGCTTCTAAACCTTTTTTCAGCATGCAACAAATTAAAAAAATTATTGATCACTTGTTTATACTGTTGTAATAAAGTTGCATCCTTTGGCAACTTCAAAAGTATTTCCATTATATACATATTTCTTATCCTGTTAACTACAGGTGCCGCCGGGCCAACAACATAATTATTAAAATCCTTTTTCAGATTATCACCAATACTATTTGCAGCTTCTAAAACTACATCTTGTAGTTTATGTTTAAGTATAATTTTTATAATTCTGCTAAATGGCGGATAAAAAAAGCGCTTCCTGTTATCCATTTCAAAATCATATAATCTTTTGTAATCATGCTGTTGCACAAATAATAAAACAGGATGATTCACTTTTGCCGCCTGTATCATTACTTTACCTTGCTCGGCCTTTCTGCCTGCCCTGCCGCTCACCTGTTCCATTAGCTGAAAGCCTCTCTCATTTGCCCTAAAGTCCGCAAAGCTTAACAATCCATCAGCATCTAAAATACCCACCAGGCTTACGTTTTCAAAATCCAAGCCTTTTACAACCATTTGTGTTCCGGCTAAAATATCAAAGCGATGCTGCTCAAATAATTGTATTAAATTATCATGCGCCGTTTTACCTCTTACCGCATCTGCATCCATTCTTGCAATTTTATATTGAGGAAATTCATTCTGCAATTCTTCTTCAATTTTTTCTGTTCCAAAATTTTTTTCTATCCAGCTAACGGCGCCACATGCCGGGCATGTAACAAGTTTTGGATAACTGCTGCCACAATAATGACAATGCATTCTATTGGAAAATTTATGAAGCGTAAGTGTTACATCACAATTGTTGCAATGAGGAATAAAGCCACAAATACCACACAATAAAAACGGGGAGTATCCTCTCCTGTTTTGAAATAAAATAACCTGCTTATCATTGCTCACTTCATCTTTAATTGCAGCCTTTAACTGAGGCGACAACATAACCTTTCCTTTTTTTGAAGCAGCAACCTGGCGTGTATCTATTATTTCAATTGCCGGCAGCTGCACACCTCCATATCTTTCATTTAATTCAACCAATGCATACTTACCTGCCTGTGCATTATAATAACTTTCAATTGAAGGAGTGGCGCTGCCCAATAATACTTTTGCATTAAAAAGAGAAGCATAAAAAATGGCAGCATCTCTCGCATTATACCTCGGCGCCGGCTCCTGTTGTTTATAGGAGCCATCATGCTCTTCATCAATAATAATTAATCCAAGATCTTTAAATGGAAGAAATAAAGCGCTTCTTGCACCTAACACAATTTTTATTTCACCGGTTTTTATTTTGTTCCAAAGTTCTACTCTTTCATTATTATTAAACTTGGAATGATAGATAGCAATGTTGCCTCCAAAATTTTTTTGCAATCTTCGAATTATTTGCGCTGTCAATGTTATCTCAGGTAAAAGATACAGCACCTGCTTATCCTGTTTAAAATATGCTTCTATCTGTTTAATATAAAGTTGGGTTTTACCGCTGCTGGTAACTCCATGAAGAAGGCAAACATTCTTCCCGGTGAAAGCTTTATTAATATTATCTAAGGCAACTTGCTGTGCAACGTTTAATTCAAAATCAATTACTGTTTTTTTAGCAAGTGTTTTTATGCGGTCAATACTTCTCTTTTGCAGAAACAAAATGTTTTTATCAGCTAAGCCCTTAAGCTGCGCCTGTGTTGCCTTTGACTTACTTAGAAGTGCAGTTTGAGTAACCTCGCCTTCAGTTTTTAACAAGTGCAAATAGCTTAATAAAAGTTCCAGTTGTTTTGGTGCATTTCCCCAATTATTAAGGAGTTCATTTAATTTTTCATCATTATTATATTCAGGATTAAGAAGTACATAAGTTTCTTTTTTTACTTTGAATTTTTCATTTATTGCTTCCCATATAAAACAAATTTTTTTATCTATAAGTTTTTTTATAACAGGGTAAACATGATTAACATCTAATATTTGCTGCACTTCCTGAAATCTTAATTCATGTTTTATCAGCAGAGCTTCAGCCACCAAATATTCTTCATTATTTAACTGGGAAAAATCTTCACCATATTCTTCATTAAAAATTAAAACTGATTCGCTGCTTAATTTAAGATGTGCAGGCAATGCAGCAGCCATTACTTCCCCTTCACTGCACATATAATAGTCGCTTATCCATTTCCATAATTGCAGTTGCTGCGGATAAATTACCGGATCATCATCAATTATATTTATTACATCTTTTGTTTCATAAGCAGGTTTTTTATTTGACAATAATTTTACAATACCGGAATATTTTTTATTCTTTCCAAACACAACTTCTGCTCTAACGCCTTCTTTAATTTTTTTTATTAGATGCAAAGGAACATTGTAAGTATACGTTTTAGGAATAGCCAACGGCAAAATTATTTCTGCCCATAAATAAGAAATCACTTCATCTTTTGATGATGGAATAGTAAAAAGACCGGGTTCATTATTAATATCATTTGCCATTTGTTGTGCAAATATAAGTTCAAAAAAAAATTGCTCTGTAAACTTATCCCTGGTGATAACGCCTTATCCAGCTTACATTATAGCGCACGAGGCCTTCAGCCATCTGGTCAAAAATTTTCTGCTTCAATGATGGAACATCAGCAAGCGTTAACCCTGTGGTAATTGTTTCTTCTAAATAAACTGCTCTTGATTTGCCGGGAGATAATGAGAAGATGCTTTTATAATTAAGCCTGTCATATGTATCTAAAAGTAAGATAGGTTTTATAGGCGTTTCTGTTTCTATAGCAATGCGAAATGCGCCATCAAAAAAACTTTTAAGAGGAGCGCTGGTCATATTAAATGTTCCTTCGGGACAAATGAAAATGGATATATTTTTTCTAAGAACAGCCTTTAAAATGTTTACGCTTTTATATCTTTCCCTGGCGCTTTTTCTATCTACCATTACCGCTGCATTTTTATAAATAAAACCAAACAAAGGAACACGTGCCATTTCTGATTTGCCAAGAATACGTATGTGTTGCCTTCTTACTGCCTTCAGCATTACCGGAATATCAAAGTATGAAATATGGTTGCTCACAAAAATGTATTGCCGGTTTATATCATGAGGTGCTTCGTAAATATTTTTATGATAAATGCCAAGAAGAAAAAACCAACAATCTGCCCAAAAACGACATGCACTATAAATCATATTTCCTCCCTTTACTTTTCCAAAAAAAGAGGCGATAAAAAAAAACGGGAAAAGCAAAAGCATTAACACGAGGAACCAAATAAAGCCGTAAATGGTATAAAAGAATGTAAGAACATCCCGGGCTAATTTCAACATTAGTGATTTTTAAAATGTTGATTGTAAAACAAATATTGCACTATAAAATTAAATTTTCAATGGTATATTAAGAGTATTTGCGTGTATATTATGGAAGATTAAATCAATTATCCTACATTTGCACTCCTAAATTTTTGAATACCATGTTTGCAGTTATAAAAATCGCCGGGCAGCAGTTTAAAGTTAAAGCCGGACAAAATTTATTTGTGCCTCATCTTGCTGGAAAAACCGGCGATAAAGTTGAATTTTCTGATATAATGTTTGTTGAAAATGATGGCAATATAAATTTCAATTCAGACGCTAAAGTTACCGTTTCTGCAGAGATAGTAAGTGACATGATAAAGGGTGATAAGGTAATTGCATTTAAGATGAAAAGAAGAAAAGGATTTAGAAAAAAACATGGCCATCGCACTCAATACACACAAATAAAAGTAACCGATATTACCGGCAACGATAATTCAAATAAATAAACTTCGTTATCCTGTTAAGCAAAAAATAATAACATAAATTATTAAAAATTATGGCTCATAAAAAAGGTGAAGGTTCAGTAAAAAATGGCCGTGATTCACAAAGCAAAAGATTAGGTGTAAAAATATTTGGCGGGCAGCAAGCCATCTCCGGAAATATTATTGTTCGTCAAAGAGGCACAGTTTATCATCCCGGTAAAAACGTAGGTGTAGGAAAAGACTTTACCATTTTTGCAACTGCTGATGGCGTTGTAGAATTTAAAAAAAGTAAGGGAGATAAAACATACATATCAGTAAATGCAGCAGAAGCAACGCTGTAATTCCTTAAATAAGTTTTGGCAGTTGAAAATTTGTTTTTAATTTTAGTAGATTATTTACTAACAATTAAATTCTAAACAATGGCAACAGCAAAAAAATCCGCTGGAAAAAGCGCATCTAAAGGCGCTTCAAAAGGCGCATCTAAAGGTGGCTCAAAGAGTGCATCTAAAGGTGCTTCTAAAGGAGCATCAAAAGGTGGTTCTAAAGGTGCTTCTAAAAAGAAGTAATTAACCTTTTCGAAAAGCGAATGAATAAAAAGTCCCAAATAAATTTTGGGACTTTTGCTTTTTACTAAGTTTGTAATTGCTCTCAAACCCGCTTCCATAAAGACTTTTAGCGTTAACTACTTTTATAAAAAACTTTATTATAAGTTATTCGTCTGTCTTTATTGTACAATTTAAAACGTGAAATTTTATTAAAGAACAGTTACAAAATCAGTTATAATAATTAATGTTCTTCAACAAAAACATGAACATCATTTATCAAATAATTTCTTTATAAAGAAGAATGAACGAAGTAGTTTTTCATTAAAATAATTTAAAAAATTACTTATAAGAAACAAAAGGAAAAAATTATAGTTTGCTAAATTGCTTTTAAATATTTCTTACTTAAAAAACTTTTCTTAAGAAGATAATGGTAGCTGAACAAAAAAAGTTGTGCTCTCTCCTTCTATAGTTTCAAACCAAATATTTCCATTTGATTTTTCAACAATGCCTTTACACATGGCAAGCCCAAGGCCGGTTCCGGAGCTTTTTGTAGTGAAGTTTGGAGTAAATATTTTGTTCAGCATATCTGCAGAAATTCCTTTTCCGTTATCAGTGATAGATACTAAAATTTTTTCTTCATTCACTGATGTTGCAATTTTTATTCTTGCATTTCTTTCTTCAGGCACTGACTGAATAGCGTTTTGAAGAAGATTTGTGAATAAGCGATTGATCTGTGTTCTGTCTGCCTGTATCATTATTTTATCATGATCTGTATGCATTCTGATTTGTAATTTTTCATTTAAAGCATATAAAGAAGTTACGTGCTTTAATGAATCAATAAGATTAAAAAACTGATTTTTACTATGATCTATATTAGCGAACTGTGCAAAGTCGCCGGCAATTTGAGAGAGGTGATCTATCTGTTCCACAAGTACGCCGGTAACATAAACAAATATTTCTTTTACATTAGTTGCATTGGAATCAATTGCCTTCTGCAGGTATTGCAGGTTAAGCTTCATCGGCGTTAAAGGATTTTTTATTTCATGTGCAACTTGTCGTGCCATTTCTCTCCATGCGCCTTCACGCTCGCTCCTGGCAAGCATTTCAGCGCTTGTGTCTAACTTCTTTACCATCTTATTATATTCCTTTACCAGTTCACCAATTTCATCATTACGCTTCCAGGATATCATTTCATTTATCTTACCAAGGTTCACTTCTTTCATTTTATTACTGATAAGAGAAAACGAAAGTGTAATTCTGTTGGCTATAAATAATGCTATAATTCCTGCAATTAAAAATATGAATGCATTAAGATTTATAAGCGTAACCAGGAAATTGGAAATCTCTTCTTCCAGTTTACTTTCTGATTCGAAATAAGGAATATTAAGATAAGCGTATTCAATGCCATTCTCATTTCTTACCGGAACGTAATTACTTTGGTAATTTAATTCGCCGATTTTTTGTTCCTGAAAAAACTGCACACTGTTTAGTTTTTTCAAATAAAAAAAAGCGGTAGGATCCATCTTAGTGCTAACAATTCCTTTTTTATAAGGCAGAGGCAAAGAAGATACTTCAAGGTTTCCCTGCAGATCATACACATTTATATCAGCAGAATAAATCTCTGCAATTTTATTTATTGTATGCGACAAACTTTCGATATTAGTAAGTCTGTAATTATTATCTTTTTGGATACCAGATGCAGTGTCTAATGAATTACGAAGCTCATTCTGCATCACCTGTATTGTTTTGCTTAGGTTTTCACGATTAGTATTATGATACCTGCTGATAAAAAATAAAATAGTGGTGATGCCTATAATGATGAAAGAAAATATACTTATTAAAATTATAGTACCATGTATTTGTGTTCGTATAGATAAGCCGGATAAAAATTTTACTTTACCAAGGTTAAATCTTTTTCTTACCAAAAGAGTTAATACTCTTAGCAACGCGGTTAAAAAAAGAAACGAACAAAACAAATATGCAAACAGCGTGATTGATTCAATAAAAAAACTATCAGGCTTTGTTATAACTATTACTTTATCGCCGTCGGCCCTGTACCACAGCTCATCGTAGCCGTTATTCTTCTTTGTCCAGAACTCGCCATTGGAAAGTTTAGCTGCTTTTATTTTTGTAGGAAAAGGATAATCGTTATGGCTGTTTATCAATCTATTTTTATTGTAAACAGCAAATGCATACAGGCTTGAGTTTTCTATAGAATTAATATTTCCTTTGGAAAATAGTTCAGGATAAAGAACATCACTTTTATATTTTTTTGGATTTGAAAGAATAAAAACAAAGCCTTTTGTATTGCCGGATGAATCAGTTACCTGTTTTCTTACTATGTAATTAAATCTCTCGTACGACACATCATAATAATATAAACCTGGTGTGCTGGTTGATTTGGCCTGCGTTTCCACAATTGCATTAAGGGTATTAAAAGCTGTTGAATCCGCATTGTATAGAGGTGTTTCATTTGCATCAAACGTATAAATCCGGGTATCATACTTATTTAAATAGCCTGAAAAGTTTGAATTAATAAGGCTGTCTTTCAAAATCCTGTTATCATCTTTCTTACGAAACCTTAAAAATATCCTGTATAGAAAATCATTCCTTAAATCTGATACCACAAGGTTCATCATTCTTTCACTCACCGGATCAGACTTGTTAGATATATTTTCCGCAAAATGCTTTCTCACGTTAAGCTCTTTTTCTTTATTCTGCAAAACAATCACTGTAGTAATAGATACTGAAAAAAAGAAAATCCAAAAAACAAATTTTGATGAAATTAACCTTGCTGCAAGCAGGTTTTGATAATTTCTATCCATTAAGAAAGTAAACAGCAACAGCCATGCAAGTAATAAAAGATCGAAGGCGATATACGGACTGGCCAGCCTGAGACTAAGTATTATAAGCCCTAAAACAGAAAGAGAAATATACAAGATATAGGAGTCCCTTTTTATGAATGGATTTAAAACATATAACAATATCTGGAACAAAAAGAAATAAGCTGTGGCAACGCAACACAATACTATAAAGCCGATAACACTGTAAATATTATTGATCGTAAAAAAATTTACCACATCAAATGATATCTGCGAATCAGCAACAAGGCTTCTTACAATATGGCCACATAAAAACGTAACCGTAATCATTATAAGTGAAATACCAGAAACAATACTTATTTTTTTTGGCAGAGAAACGGGTTTAAACTGAAATGAAATTTCCTGTAAATGATACCTGATAAATAAAATGAACCATACAAAAAGCAATGCATTTATCAGCAGATCGCCAAGAGATCGCAAAATGAAGTTAGAACCATATATGCCCGGATCAAATAATTCCAGCTGATGAAAATTTAACGGGACAGGAATTAAATAACTTAATATCCTTAATATTACTACAGGTATAAACAGAGCAAAAAAGCCGCGTAATAATCCTTTCTTAAGTACAACGTAATTTGCACCGATATTAATAAAGATGAGAATTAATAAAGCCGAAATAATTTTTAGTAAAATAGCTATCACGTTGCTGTGTACTGCTTTGTTACTGCCGGATGATTGCAGATAAAACAAGGTATTTCCGTTGATTCCTTTTATAGAGATATTACCGGAATTTAAATTTATTTCATAATCATTTTCTATATCATCAATGTTTACAAAGGTATTTTTGAGGTATTTGTTGGTGATATAATACTCCCATTTTACCGGTATTAATGAAATTATTTTAAACTGGTTATCAGCTGCTGTTTTTACATATTTTTTATTGATAACATACCAGCCATTGGCAAGCTTTGCCATATAGCCGGAACTAACAGAATTAACAATTGCTGAGTCAGGCTGCACTATTTGCGTGTTCCAGAAAACACAATTATCCGGATCTGCATTTGTATAAATGAAAATGAAATATTCCTTTTCTTCCATTTCATGCAAAGTGTATTCCCCATATTTATTATTTGTAAGCCTTTTTATAAGAGCCGCATCTTTACAAAAATTTTCAAAATCTTTTTGCTTACCCTGGATGCCTCTTTCTATCGTTTTTTTTACACTATCATTTGTAGAAGTTCCGCTCCAGTAATTATCAATTATAAAAGAAATCGTAATAGCCCATGCTGCCGCAATAAGCAGGTAGGCATTAGTGGCAAGAAATCCGTTTTTATTATACCTGTATCTCAAACTATTTATTTTGTTGTTTGATAATATTCCACAAATTATCCATCTCCTGCAGGCTCATATCACTGAGCGCTTTTCCATCAGCAAGTGCCATTTCTTCCATAGAAGTGAACCTGTCAATAAACTTTTTATTGGTTAAGGCAAGTGCGTTTTCCGCATCAACATTTATAAAGCGTGCATAGTTAATTACAGAAAATAAAAGATCACCAAGTTCTTCTTCAGCATCTTTTTGGTTACCTGATTTTACTGCGGCCAGCAATTCATTTTCTTCCTCTTTAATCTTTTCCCAAACCTGTTCTTTTGTATCCCACTCAAAGCCAACTTGTTTTGCTTTTTCCTGAAGGCGCATAGCTTTTACCATTGCAGGTAAAGCTTTGGGAACTCCGCTCAGCACTGATTTCTTCCCTTCTTTGAGCTTTAGTTTTTCCCAGTTCTTCTTCACATCTTCTTCATCATTTACTTTTACATCTGCATAAATATGCGGATGACGGCTGATAAGTTTTTCACATATTGCATTAATCATTTCTGCTAATGTGAACCTGCCCTGCTCGTCACCAATTTTTGCATAAAAAATAATATGTAATAATATATCACCTGATTCTTCTTTAATGCCATCCCAATCATTATTGGTAATGGCATCAGCCAGCTCATATGTTTCTTCAATGGTTAACTGCCGCAGCGATTGTATGGTTTGCTTTTTATCCCATGGGCATCTTTCCCGAAGATCATCCATGATAGAAACCAGTTTTTGGAACGCTTCATTTGCTGACTGCATTAATTTATATCTGAAAAGTGAAAAAAAACAAAATTAAAAAGATAAAAAGTAGCACAACTAAATTTATAATATATTTTAGAATGCTTCTATCTTAGTGCTTCTATAGTTTCAAAAGAAGGTTAATTTTTCCTTGTGTTATCTTAGTTCACTAAAAATGTAACAATAAGTTTATATATAAAGTGAGGTTAAAAATCAGTAAGAAAATTACAGTTGCTGTATTATTGATTTACTTTACGCTTACATTTATCTTTTAAAATCACTTACCTGAATGTCCGCTAAGAACCTACATTTTTTTTATGCTTTGTTAGCAACAATTTTTTTCTATAATAAAACAACTGCCCAATATTATTACAAAGACATTTGGAACCCGCAACAATTAATCAAAGAAATGTCTGCATTAAAAAATCAAAATATAAAAACTGTTACTGTAAAGAGTTTCGAGGCAAATGGAGAACCAAGTGAAGATTTCTTTTGCGAAAAAAGAATAAACAAAAACTATACACTTTCTCAAACGATAACCCGTTCGGATGTTACCAACCAGTCATTGCTTTCTTCTTACTTTAATGCAAAAGGTTTAGTAACAAATTCTACAGATAGTTCCGAAACTTCAATAAGCCGAACTGCATATTTATATGATGAAAAAGACCGGATAAAAGCTGTAAGACTGATTACTAAATCCACAGATGCCGCAGATGTAATTGAAGAACTTGATAATTACGTGTACAATGAAAATGGATTATTGCAAAGAATGGTGAGACAGAAAAACGGCATTGAATACGCTACAGTCAATTTTAAAACAGATGATAAAGGCAATGTAACTGAAGAAGATGAGGTACAAAAAAACGGGCCGGGAAAAAAATACTATTATTATTATGATGACAAAAGCCGGCTTACAGATGTAGTTTATTTTAATGATCGTGCAAAAAGATTATTGCCGGATTATATGTATGAGTATAATGAAGACGGCCAGGTAACGCAGATGATTACTACAGAACAAGGCGGAGGCAATTATTTAATCTGGAGATATACGTACAACGCTCAAAACCTTCGTGAGACCGAAAGATGCTTATCAAAAGATAAAAGACTGCTGGGAAGTGTTCAATATGTATATAAGTAACTAAAGCGATTTAGCATAATACTTATTCCGGAGCTCTTCAAATTTCATTCGTAATTCAACAGACAAGGAATCTATAACGCCTGAACTGAAAGAAGGAATTAATTTTTTTCTTGTTGGATTTATAAACTGAATATTATAATCCCATTTACTTTTAAATTTTGGAGAAGCATCTCTTACCAATTGTATAAACTGTTCTGTAAATTTTTGTTGTTGCTCTATTTCGGGGTTCATGAAATCGTTTATTTTAAAGTTACATTTATATTTTGAGAATTAATGCTAATTAAGAGCTTAAATCATTAACTGTTTTTAGAAAACCATGTTCAACAATCAGCTTGCAATTCATTATAATAAATAGCTCAACACTTTTAATAATTAATAAAACATAAATACTTTACTCCGGCTTGTGCGGATGATAATTCCTACATTCAAATACAAGAAACTTGCGAATCGGGCGGCCATATTTTTTAATTATTACAGGATCCAATTCAGTAATGCTATCAAAGTAAGAAAGCATAGAAGGAGGAAACTGATTTTCTTTTTGTTCGGATTTAAAATTTGGAATTGAATTTACAAATAAAGCATTTCTGCCTTTTAATGCATACAGATTTGAGCCTATATAATCAAACTGAAGTGCAGGTTCACCAATAATGTTGCGGCTGTATACCATTTGAGGCAAATAAAAATTAAGTTCGGCAGACGTTTTATAATCATCCGCTGAAAAAATAAATGCGTCCGGATATTTAGCGCTTAGTACCTGCACATCTTTGGCCAGTTCATCCCACCCTATCCATGTATCATCAGACTTTATTATAACAGGATAAAAGATTACTTCAACTGCCAGTAAAAGATGCAGAATTAAAGAAAAAATAACCTGCAGCTTAATTATCCTGCCAGTAACATATATACTTACTAAAATAATTCCTGTGATGTAGGCGGGCATCATCCAGTTTAGCTTTACCCAATAAAGCCAGGAAATTGCAAGGAATGAAAAAAATATTGGAACAAAAAAGCAATATAAAAACAGTTGCTCCTGAGAAATTACTGATCGCTTTATAATAAATCTTCTAAAGCTTTTATAGAGCAGCACGATCAACAAAAAAAATAACACAGGGATAAGAATAGCAGACTGATGACCGATAACGCCAAAGAAACTTATTGGGTTTAAATGCGCCGTACTTAAAGATCCGGCTCTTTCTGATGATTGAAATTTAAATGAAGCAAAATTGGTTTGCACATTCCAGATGATCACAGGCAAAATGGTTATAATAAAAAAAACAACTGACAACCATGGCCACGCAGACAAAAGCAGTTTACGATATTTACGCGATAAAAGGAGGAACAATATAAACCCTGCCGGCAGAAAGACCGCAGTGTACTTGCTATCGAAGGCCAATCCCATCAATACTCCTGACCATATCCAATAAAGGTTGCTTTCTTTGAATATGGCTTTGTATAAAGCTAACAATGATAAACACCAAAATAAAATAAGCGGCACATCCGGTGTGGAGATCAAAGAAAGTATGGTAAGCATAAATGTGGAGAACAGCAGCACCACAGCGCTTTGTGCCCGATGTTCGCTCAGGAAACACTTACACAAATTGTAAAAGCAAACAACAGATAAAAAAGAAATAATAGTATCTGCAAGCTTCAATACAAAAACATGCCTCCCAAAAACTTCAGTAAAAAATCTTAACAAATAAGCAAGCACAGGTGGATGATCAAAATAGGAAAGTGCAAGGTGCTGCGAGTAAAAATAATAATAAGCATCCTGCGGCATAGGGCCCATCAGGAAAATACAAATTAATCTTAAAATAAAAATTATACCTATTGCGTACAGTATCGTTTTGTGCTTGTTTTTTTTTATTGCAATGGTTTTAAACAATTGACTAAATTATTTGCGGTTGTTCATTGGCTGAATCCATTTGCAGATGAATCAATAAGCATAAACTTTTTCAACTTACAAATCAGGATAATATTCTTTTAACTCACAGGCTTACCAAAGATAACCTTTGTCTCTTTTTGAACTGTATCTAAAAAATTAAATATTTACCTTCGCAGCTTTATAAAAATACAATGATGAGTGAAGAAAAGAGCCGGAATTTTTTGGAAGAAATAATAGAAGATGACCTTAAGACGGGAAAGTATAAAGAAATTGTAACCCGCTTTCCGCCTGAGCCAAACGGCTATTTGCATATAGGACATGCAAAAAGTATTTGCCTGAATTTCGGCTTAAGTATTAAATATGGAGGGTATACAAATCTTCGCTTTGATGATACTAATCCCATTACTGAAGAAACGGAATATGTGGACAGTATAAAAGATGATATTAAGTGGCTGGGTTTTCAGTGGGCCAATGAATTGTATGCAAGTGATTACTTTGAAAAACTGTACCAGTTTGCCATCTTGCTTATACAAAAAGGCCTCGCTTATGTTGATGACAGCAGCCCTGAAGATATCGCAACACAAAAGGGCTCACCTATGCTGCCTGGTAAGGAAAATGAATACAGGCGCAGATCGCTTGAAGAAAACTTATCTCTTTTTAAAAAGATGCGTGATGGCGCATACCGGGATGGGGAAAAAGTTTTACGGGCAAAGATTGATTTGTCGTCGCCCAATATGCATATGAGGGATCCTATCATGTATCGCATAAAACATGCTGCGCATCACCGCACGGGAAGTGAATGGTGCATCTATCCTATGTATGATTTTGCGCATGGCCAAAGCGATAGCATCGAAAACATTACACACAGCATTTGCACGCTGGAATTTATTCCGCATCATGAGCTTTATGATTGGTTCATCCGGCACCTGGAAATATTTCCCTCACATCAGTATGAGTTTGCCCGGCTTAATCTTACATATACCGTGATGAGCAAGCGCAAGCTTTTGCAGTTGGTAAATGATAAACTGGTTTCCGGCTGGGATGATCCGCGTATGCCTACAATTTCCGGATTAAGAAGAAGAGGATATACGGCAGAAAGTATTCGTTTGTTTTGTGAAAAGATCGGCGTTGCTAAAAGAGATAACCTGATTGATCTTAGTCTTCTTGAATTTTGTATAAGAGAAGAATTGAACAAAACTGCTTACAGGGTGATGGCGGTACTTGATCCGATAAAACTTATTATTACCAATTATGATGAACATAAAACTGAAGAATTTTCTGCAGAAAGTTTAACAAATGATGATGTACGCACAATCCCTTTCAGCAGGCAACTTTGGATAGAAAGGGAAGATTTTATGGAACATCCTGCAAAAAAATGGTTTAGGCTTGCACCCGGTAGCATCGTGCGGCTCAAGAGCGCTTATATAGTACAATGCACCGGTTTTATTAAAGATACAAACGGCCATATTACTGAAGTGCATTGCACTTATCTTCCTGAAAGTATAAGTGGTAATGACACCACCGGCATTCATGTAAAAGGCACTATCCATTGGGTAAGTGCAGCACATGCAGGTACAGCAGAAGTACGGCTTTACGACAGGTTGTTTAAGAGTGAGGACCCGTCCAATGAAGAAGGTGATTTTAAAGATCACATCAATCCCGGTTCATTACAGGTTATTACCAATGCATATATAGAACCGTATTTAAAAAGTGCGGACAATACGGTTCCTTACCAGTTTTTGCGCAAGGGATATTTTTGTATAGATAAAGATTCTACACCTGCGCATCTTATATTTAACCGAACGGTTACATTGAAAGATGCCTGGGCAAAAGTAAAAAAGACATAAACATTAGTGATGAATTAAACAATATGTAATTACAGAGAGAGAATCTGTGAATGTTCATTGAGGCTGGATAATATTAATCGTTTAGAGACTGTAGAAGATGAAGTTGATGTTTACTTACTTATGTATCGATCGCTTAAAGGATGTCAGGTTAATTGCTCTTAAATATTCAGGAAAACTAAAATTTCAAATCAATACAATTACTATAAACTTTTAAAATTTCAAGCAACTGTTTTAATAATTTTTTAAAAACCAATTTATCATGAGGAATATAAAGGGCTTGATTATCATTTTATCGCTGCTTTTTTTCTATGGCCAATCATTTTCACAAAAGCATAAAAGATCATTGAAAGCAGGCAACCCGGTTTTTCCAGGCTGGTATGCCGATCCTGAGTGCAGAATCTTCAATGATACTTATTGGATCTATCCAACTTATTCTGACGATTACGAAAAACCCGATAGCATAACCGGGTTAAGTGATCTGCAATTGAATATCCAAAAAAATACCATTAATCCTCAATACCTGAAACAAACTTTTCTTGATGCTTTTTCTTCTAAAGATTTAACCAATTGGAAAAAACATCCTCATGTGCTTACCATTAAAAATGTTAAGTGGGCGGCTTATTCAATATGGGCGCCTTCAATTACTGAAAAAGAAGGTAAGTACTATCTTTTCTTTGGCGCTAATGACATTCAAAATAATAACCAGCCGGGCGGCATTGGCATAGCCGTAGCCAACAATCCCGGCGGCCCTTTTGTTGACTATATCGGTAAACCTCTTATTGATAAATTTTATAATAATGCACAACCTATAGACCAGTTTGTTTTCCATGATACTAATGGAAAATATTATCTTCTTTACGGCGGCTGGAAGCATTGTAACATAGGAAGACTAAATGGTGATTTTACCGGCTTTGTACCTTTTGACGACAGCACACTTTTTAAATCCATCACTCCTGAAAATTTCGTAGAAGGTGTATTTATGATTACCAGAAATGGCAAGTATTACCTTATGTGGTCAGAGGGAAACTGGACAGGGCCGGATTACAGTGTGGCTTATGCCATTGGCAATTCTCCGCTTGGCCCCTTTAAGCGAATTGGAAAAGTTTTACAACAAGACCCTGCTATTGCAACCGGGGCAGGTCATCATTCAGTAATAAACATACCGGGTACCGATGATTGGTATATTATTTATCATCGCCACCCATTGAATGATACCAATGGCAATCACCGTGAAACCTGTATTGACCGCATGTATTTTGACAAGAACGGTTTCATTCTGCCGGTTAAAATAACTAATGAAGGTGTAGAAAAAAGAAAGACCGGCAAACGGCTTAAATGAATGTTTTTGCTCAAAAGAAATCTTTTGCGTAAGATTTCGAACGTCTAAAGCCAACCTGCTTTTATATTGTAGAAGTGTGGAAATCTATTGTTATACCCTGATACAATAGTTTTAATTAACATGCGTTTTCTATTCCAAATTTAACGCTATGAAAAAAATTTTATTAGTTGATGATGATGAAGATATCTTAGAAGTAGTAAAAGGCATTTTATTATTAAATGGCTACGAAGTTCAAACTCATTCATCGTGTTTTAATGTGTCGGAAGTTGTAAAGTGGAATTATCCCAACCTCATTTTATTGGATATTCGTTTCTTTGGAAAATCAGGAACTGACATATGTAAGGAGCTGAAAGAAATATATGATATCCCGATAATTTTACTTTCTGCTGATACTAAAAAAGGAAATGAATTTGCACTTTACAACGCAGATGCTTTTATTCAAAAGCCATTTGATATGAAACAATTAGTAGATATTATTACACTGCATGTAAATTAACCGATGTTCTTTGACCTGAAATAAAATAGCCAGTTCTTTAATTTTATTCAACCATTTTATGTACAGCATGTCTTTGCTATCCGTTAATTTATTTATGAAGATTTCTTTCTTTTTGATTTTATAACAGGGACTTCTTTTACTGCATTCAGCGAATCCTGTGCTAATTTATTAAGTCTTTCCTTTTCTATCTGGTAAGAAACGATTTCAAGTCTTTTCTTTGCATAATCATTATCTGGATTAATGCTTAACACTTCTGTATATGCAGATTTTGCATCATCGTATTTTTTATCGGCTACGGCTTTATCTGCCCGGCTAAGTGCATCAATATATCTTCTTTGTTTTTCTTCTATTGCCTTTTTCTTAAGCTGTGCTATCTCCGATTGAACATATTTTATTTGTTTCCAGGGATAAGATTCTAATGGCATTATAGCTGATGCGGCTTTATAAGTAACAATTGCAGAATCAAATAATTTATTATTTACCTGGCTGTCTGCTAAATTAATAGTACGCTCATAGTTCATTTCAATTTCATTTTCTTTTGTTAAACCATCAAGCTTAGTATTAATGATCTTTAGCTGGTTCTTTGGTTCCTGCTGCGTTGGCCTTAAATTTGTCGCCTCTTCATAAAACGCTTTTGCATTCTCCAGATCATTTTTACTATAGCTGGATCTGCCTTGTGTTAACGCAATATTATACCTTCTTCTTATTTCTGCTTCTGTTAATATACTGTCGTTTTTTGGTGTTACTTCGGATACAACCTTTGGCGTAGCTGCTAACTTTTCTTTTGTTGCATTTTCCTCAGCTAACTTTTCTTTAGCTAACTTTTCTTTAGCTGCATTTTCTTTTGCAACCTGGTCACTTTGTATTTTATTTATTTTGTTTAGCTGATGCGCAGGCCAATCTTTTTTACTAAAACCAAGCGCTTTATTATACCACGCTTTTGCACTATCATAATTTGCTGATCTAAAAAATTTATCTGCGGATTTTACTGCAATTTTGTAATTATCATCATCTGTTAATTGTTTTGGTATAACTGGTTTTTCTGCCTGGACAATACTTGCATTGTTTATGTTTTTAGTTTTCGCTTCTTCTTTTTTCACGTTTCCCTGGATAACAAGGCTATTAATTGTTTGCAGTTGATTAGTAACATATGCATCATTAGGTTTAAAATCCAAGGCCCGTTTATAGGCTTCACCGGCTTGTACATATTTCTTTTTACCAAGATTAATATTACCTTCTTCAGCCAGCGCCTGGTATTTTCTTTCGTTTAGTTGTTGTATTGAATCTTTTGCTGCTAATTTTGTTTTTATCTCTTCAAGCTTTTGCAATGCAACTGTTTCCTGCGGAGCCAGGGCATGGGCTTTATTAAAACTTAATGTGGCCTGTTGAAAATTTCCAGCATTCAAATCTTTATTTCCAAGTTCTAACAAAGCCTGATAAATTAAAGAATTGTCAGCCGCATCAGTTACAGCAATTTCCGCTTTTTTATCTTGAGCATTTGTTCCGGCAATGTTTTGCGTTTGCACTGATCTGTATGGCGTTTGCCTGATATGCTGTGATAATTTTTTTATGGTTGAATAATCGTAATAAAGCTTTACAACATTATTACCGCTATCCTTTTTAAACTGGAGAATGAAACGATGGTTTCTATCCGCTTCAGAAACTAATAGAATTACAGGATCATAACTTACAGCACCTGCAATTAAGTTAATAGCATTTCCGGTATTCCATATACGATACTGGGAATTTGCAGGAACTGTATTAAAGCTTTTTGGCGGAGCAGGAAATAAGATCTTAATTTCAGCATCCATATTTACAAAAACGGTATCACCATTTATGTTTACCGCCTGTGCTTTAATTTGTTGGGCATGTATGCAAATGGAAAATATAAGTAAGAGAAATAGTATTTTATTATAGTTCATTATAGCAGTAAAGTTTACAAAAATATAGTATTAGCAATTTAAATACCAATCCGCATCAGCCTTAATGCCCCCGATAAACAACAATCAGCATCATCTTCAAAAACTTAACATCATTTTTAAAAGCAGGAATGGCAAGCTATTTTGATTTTGCAAAGTCGTCAGCTAATATATTCAACTGTTCAACTGAAGGTGTGTTGTTGCCATCATCAATTAATATCCTGTAACGAAAAGTAACAGTGCTTCCTTTTTTTACCTGTAGATTTTTAAATGATTTGCCATTGGTAAATATTTTTTCTCCAAGAGGATTAGCGGCAAATAAACCATAGCCCCGGGCATGCCAGAAAGTAGGATAATTTGGATTTAACGGATGATCAATGATTACCACACTTATGGAATCATTCCCTATTTTTCCATACGCTTTACACCACCTGCTTCTTGTGCTCCATACGCTATCGCCAATCTTACCATCACTGGAAAAATAATTGCCGTTTGCAATGCTATCTGTTGCGCCTTTTATAACGGTAATATTGCCTTTATCATCCGTAAATTTTTGGTTCTTATCTATTGGAATTTGCAATGCATGCGCCAACCTGATTGCAAACAAACCATCTTTGGCGTCTGCAAATAAAATATCTGTGTCAGCCTTTAAAATTGTTTTCCTGTCTATCATTCTGCGATGAGCCGTGCCACTGAATTCATAACGGGTTGTTTCTTCAAGCAGCACATCATTTTTTTGATTGGTCCAGTTGGCATGGTAAGATAATAAGCCCTTTGTGCCACCGGATGTTTCTAAGATATGATCAGTTTTTATCCAGCCATACAAATACTTTTTTTCTTTTGGAATGGCGTATGAATTATTCCAAAAGTCCAGGCCGTTTACATTTTCAAAATTAAACCAGATCCCGATATGATGCGGATGATCAGCAGGATCATTGGCTTGGGTTTGTAATGGAAAACCCCTGGTAACAATGGTACTATTGGCAGCATGTACAGGGAATAGAACAGGCTTCTCTAACGTGTCAGGATATAAAAAACTGGTAAATAACTTTTCACCAATAAAAATATCAACTTTATTTTCCCTGCCTGCTTTTGTAATTTTTACCAGTTGATTTTTTTGGGCTAATAAGCAGTTAAAGTTAAATACAGCAAGCGTTATAATAATAAATTTTAAAAGATGCCTCATTGTTTTTTCTTTTGGATAATCAATCTAAAATCTTTTTTATAAAGGTTAATTTCTCCGCATTATTTCTTATTGTGTACGTTTTAAAAATTAAAAAATCTGTTATCATTTCCTTATCTTAATGAAGATGCTAAAACGCCAATTGCATGTTAACAGATTTCATTTCAAACGTTGTTACAAATCACTTTAAAGATGCATTTAATTACAGTAACAAGTATTGCATATACTATGTTTTACAAAATTTCTTTTTATATAGATATAGACTAAAACCTATTAGTTATGGAAAATATAATTCATGTTTTATTGTATTAATTTTTATTAGTTGTAATAATAAACAATAAAAGAAAAGCCCGATAATATAGATATTGAAATTAATGGTACAGATAATTACAAACAAACGATCACTAATGCAGATGGTTTAAAAAGTGTTGAGTTTTATGAAAGTTTGAAGAAAATAACTATACCGGTTGAAAGATAATATTTTCAATACATAAATGGCTGCACAGATAAACAAAGACATTTGTCTTTTTTAGATAAAGTTTGCCGGGCATGGAACACCGCAAGTCATGATATGAGTTTAAAAAACGTATCATTACAATTCATTCAACCAAAACTTAAAAGTAAATTGTAAACAATATATTTTAAATTGTATGGCTAAGTTTTCAAAATATACATATGTCTCAGCCAAAAAAGAGAAAACATCTAACTCACACAAATACACCAAAAGTTGCAAAAGGTATAATATATCATAAGATAATTCCGGTTGCAGTTGTTATTTTTATTTTGTTTGGAACAGGTATTGCTTTTTTTGCCGCAGGTTATAATATTACATGGCTGATAGCCGGCGCCCTGATTGGTGCTGTGAGTGGTTTTTTATTTGGTTACCAAATTGCTAAAGGGCTTTCAAAGAAATAATTACATTTTTACATAAGGAACTATAATAGAAACTTATGTCTCTAATCTTAATATTTGCATTCTATTTATAGTTTAAAATTTATTTTAAACCTGCATGTTTAAAATAAATTAGATCTGCATGGTATCATTTTTAAACGTATAAATTTTGATTTAAAGAAATATATATGCCATCATCTGTAGTTTCTACAATAAGTTACGACACTGCTACAGCCATTTTGAATAACTTCCTGTTTTCCACGGTTTTTTCAAAATTCAGCTCAATTTATAATCCT
>CAXSDW010000032.1:27777-32944 GCA_964236235.1 uncultured Chitinophagaceae bacterium | reverse complement strand
CACCACATCAAAATGTAATCTCTCTTTATGCAGTTCTTCTGCACCTGCTTTATATTCCCATGCTGCTACATAACTGTAATGTGAATCATCACGTAATGCCTCGCCTTCAGCAGTTTGGCTTTCTTCCCTAAAATGCCCGCCACAGCTCTCTTTCCGGTTAAGCGCATCCATGCACATCAGTTCTCCCAATTCAATAAAATCTGCTACACGACCTGCTTTATCAAGCTCAGGGTTCATTTCATTTATTTCTCCGGGTATTCTTACATTACTCCAAAATTCCTTTCTTAAAAGTTTTATTTCTTCAATAGCAGATTTTAATCCTGCTTCATTTCGGGCCATGCCGCATTTATCCCACATGATCTTTCCAAGGCGCTTATGAAAACTTTCTACCGATTCAGTTCCTTTAATATTCATCAGCGTTTCAATCCGGTTACGAACCGCAATTTCAGTTTCCTCAAATGCAGGATGGGTGAGTGGAATGGAAGAAGTCCGGATTTCATCAGCAAGGTAATTTCCCAACGTGTAAGGGATAACAAAGTATCCATCTGCAAGCCCCTGCATTAATGCAGAAGCGCCTAACCTGTTAGCGCCATGATCACTAAAATTGGCTTCGCCCAATGCATATAAGCCCGGCACTGTTGTCATAAGATCATAATCAACCCACAAGCCGCCCATAGTATAATGCACTGCAGGATAAATTCTCATCGGTACTTCATATGGATTTTCACCGGTTATCTTTTCATACATTTCAAACAGGTTACCGTACTTTTCTTCAACAACTTCTTTACCTAATTTAATTATTGTTGCATCATCAGCATTTGCCATCCCATGTTTCCCGATCTCAATGAGCCCGTATCTTTTTATTGCATCAGCAAAATCGAGGTATACTGCCAGCTTTGTTGTGCCCACACCATAACCTTCATCACACCTTTCCTTTGCCGCACGTGACGCCACATCTCTTGGTACAAGATTGCCGAACGCCGGGTATCTTCTTTCTAAATAATAATCCCGTTTATCGTCCGAAATTTCTGTTGCTTTACGATTATCGCCTTTCTTTTTTGGCACCCAGATTCTTCCATCGTTTCGTAAACTTTCACTCATTAATGTAAGTTTACTTTGGTATTCGCCACTAACAGGGATGCAGGTAGGATGAATTTGCGTAAAGCATGGATTGCCAAAATATGCACCACGTTTATGCGCTTTCCATGCTGCAGTAACATTGCTGCCCATGGCATTGGTGCTTAAATAAAATACATTTCCATAACCGCCTGAGCACAACAAAACCGCATGACCAAAATGACGTTCTAAATTTCCGGTCACTAAATTTCTTGCAATAATACCACGTGCTTTTCCGTCAATCATTACTATATCAAGCATTTCATGGCGGCTGTACATCTTTACATTTCCTAACGCAACCTGTCTCTCCAAAGCGCTGTATGCGCCTAATAATAATTGCTGACCCGTTTGCCCGGCGGCATAAAATGTACGCTGCACCTGCGTTCCACCAAATGAACGGTTACTTAACAATCCCCCATATTCCCGTGCAAATGGAACGCCCTGCGCCACACATTGATCAATTATGGCGGTGCTCACTTCTGCAAGGCGATAAACGTTTGCTTCCCGTGAGCGGTAATCGCCGCCTTTTATTGTATCATAAAAAAGACGAAAAACTGAATCTCCGTCATTCTGATAATTTTTTGCTGCATTTATTCCACCCTGCGCAGCAATGCTATGTGCCCGCCGCGGACTATCCTGGAAACAAAATGCCTTTACCTTATAACCCAATTCTCCCAGTGAAGCAGCAGCAGAAGCACCTGCAAGCCCGGTGCCTATAACGATAACTTCCAATTTTCGCTTGTTGGCAGGGTTCACAAGCTTTACGTGGCTTTTATAATCCCGCCATTTTATTTCCAAATCTCCTTCCGGAATTTTAGCATCTAAGCCCATACATTATTATTAAATATTTTTGTTATCAGCAGTAGTTTTTCATAGCATCTTCGTTGTGTCACTCACTTGTACGTCCGGTTCTTTGGGCATCTTTATTTTAGTGTCATAGTGAGTACTAATATTTTGTAAAGAACCTTGAAACCTTTGAAGGTTGCCGTTCTTTGTTTCTTTGCAATACTTTTTGCGGAACTTTCTTCATCTTAGTAACTTAGCTGCAACAAAGTCACAAATGATTATTTCTTTTTCAAGACTCAAAAAAGCTACTACATATTTCTTTTTATAATTAACGCATCTATATCCTAATTCTTTCCATTGCTTATAGTTGCACAATTTGTACTCAATAAGATCGTTCGAAATTGTTTCAAAAAACTTAAAGCATTATCTACAAATTTCTTTGCAGTTTTAGGAAAGCCTTTGCTTTCAATAAAAAAAGCCACTCCAGCAACTGCGGTGGCCGCAGTCTATAGCATACTTACTTTTCTTTGGCCCATGCATCAATTAATTTGTAAGCATACTCTTTACTCTTGAACAAGGACAACTTTTTTACTGGTTGCATTTTTTGAGCTGCCTTTATTTGTAGTTTTTCAAAACTATTCTGCTCAACAACTATATATTTTTTACTATCTAATATTAACCTATTCATAGTTCAATAATTTTCGCTTTAAAGTGATTATTGTATCCATTTAAAATAAATTGCAACAGGCATTAGTGCAAACAACAAAGGAATTAAGATAGAATAAACTACGCCAATTGATTTAATTATTGGATTAAACTTTTTATGGTTAATTCCAAACGTTTGAAATGCACTTTGAAAGCCATGCAACAGGTGCCAGGCAAGCGATATCATTCCTAATACATATATAATAACTACCACCGGGTTTTTAAAAACAATTAACATCTCTGCATATAAATTATGTACCTGCTGGTTGTTGTAAGTGCCAAGTGTGGTCTCTTCTAAAGTATGAATACCAAGCATACCGCCAAAGCGTGAAGGCGTCCAGAAATGATACAAATGAACAATAAGAAATATAAGAATTAATGTTCCTAATAATCCCATGCTTCTGCTGTACCATTTGCTGTTTGCATCAGGTTTGTTAACCAGGTATTTTATTGGCCTTGCCCTTCTGTTTTGTGCCCATAATACCAGGCCCTGAACAATGTGTAAAATTAACCCGGCAAACAATCCTATTTCCATTACTCTTACTATCCAGTTGGTACCCATGAAAGATGCCCAGTGATTAAAAGTTTCGCCATTATCACTAAACACTATCATGCCATTAATAAAGCAATGAATAATTAGAAAAATAATGAGAAAGAAACCTGTAAACCCCATTACAAACTTTTTACCTATCGAAGATGTGAAGAACTGTTTCCATGTCATGGTATGTGATATATTATTGGGTTAGCAAAACTACAACAGGAACAAAGAAAAACAGCTTTTGAAAATTAATTTTTTATCTGAAAATAAATAGCCGTTTAATCAGTTGAATATTTGTGCACATGGATGTCAACTGTTATCTTTTGCATCATCGTAATCACGTTGCGAAAAAAGCGCTTTTGGCTGCAAATATACCATTGCAGCAGCGACTTACATTTCAACAGAATCAACACCAGCAGCAGGTGCGGTGTTGTTTTTAAGTTGTGCCTTTGAACAAGGTAATTTAAGAGCGCTCCAGCACCAATGAATCATTAGCGTTAAGCTCATTTACAAACCTCAATTTAGTTGGGTTACTTAACGTATCATAAACACCTTTAAATGAAAGGCCAGCCTGCGGCCCGTTATCCTGTCCGGCTTCGGCGTTGGTTAAGAATTGTATTTTTAATATTGCCTGATCAAAACTGCCTTTAAATAATTCACTTAAATCGATATCTCTTCCGGTTAATGTACCTGTCCCTTTCGCGCTATCAACTGTAGCAATCAAAATAGTGAATGGACCAGTTGCATTGCCTTTTATAACATTCCAGCTATTACTAAAATCCCCGATAAATACATCACCCGAACCGTCATCTGAAGGCGTTGGATCTTTGCTGCAGGAAATAGTAAACCATGCTAAACAGGAACATAGAATAATAATGCTTTGATACTTTTTCATACTTTGTTTTTTATTGGGGTAAAATGTTTTTTTGGGATGCTAACTTTATTACATACCCTTTTATTTTATTGTCAAGGATAGCAAGATTATTTGTTAACTGAGGAATAATTGCATTGAGTGTATTTGATAATTGAGATTTTAATTCAATTTTCTTTTTTTTATCTTTTTCACCTAAGTACATATTTAGCTTTAAAATTAAAGAATCGTTCTGCGGAATTATAATAGTACGGTGAATATCGTTTATGGCATAATCAAATACATTATTAAAACCAATCGCTAACTCTTCATTTTTCCAGTAATTGCTTATTGCTCTTTCATACTCGTTATGGTTATTATTTAGAAGATTATAAAAGTGATTATACACTTTTCTTGTAGAATCAAATGCTATAAAAGTATGCATGTTTTCAAGCGAGAATGCAAGCATAGTTTTAAAGCAATCTTTTACATCTTTTGCTTCGTCCAGATAGCCTTCCAATGCTAAAGTAACCAGGTTAAAATATTTATCCCTGCCTTCTAATATTTCAGATGCTGACCTGAGATCGGTTTCTGAAATCTTATAACTCTGTGTTATACTTTTAAGAATTGAATCTCTTAAATCACTTAATTGTTTAGACAGCTGATTGTATAGTTGAATATTACTTTTCCTTATACTATCTAACTGGTTATTTTTTAAATCTAATTTAGAAATACTCTTTTTTAATTCTGCAAATGCCTGCTCCTTGGTATTGGGCTTACGTACAAAAACTGTTATCGCTTTATCGGCGTTTAACGGTAAAGGAATAGTTGAATTTCCTGTTAATACATAATCTCTTTCATCAGCTATCTGCAATGTAATTTCATCTTCTGCCTTTTTTGAAGTGTAATAAATTGTTCCATCATTTTTTGCTTTACTGAACGAACCGTTTATGTACAACTCAATATAGGCGGCATCTTTTTCTAAATTATTATCTACCTGGAGCCTTACTTTTATTGTATATGTTTTTGACTGCGCAGCAATACTGCTGTTCAAATTAAATAATATTACAACAATAAATAGCGCTTTATTCATCTACTTTAATTTGCATATTCTGAGAGGCTTTTACCGGGCCGGAAAATAATATTTTTTTTTGCTTATATAAAGAAACCTG
>CAXSDW010000032.1:0-27677 GCA_964236235.1 uncultured Chitinophagaceae bacterium | reverse complement strand
GAAATTTTGTAACCCTGGATATCGGCCGCCACAGGAATCTGTTTTCCTTTGTACCTGGAATCTATATTTTTAAATGTAACAGTTCCGTCTTTTTCAATTGGCTGTTCCCGGGGATCGTTATCAAGCTCGATTCGCATAGTTCCTTCAATGGCTGCTTTATTTTGTTGAGTACTTCTTAAGATGAACGTAAGATTAAATGGATCGTTTTTTTGTAATGGCCTAAACTTATAACCAATAAAAAGAATAATAAAAAAAACCACAGCTGAGCCGGTGATCTTCAAATTTCCTTTAAGCACATTACCGTTATATTCTGCAGTCGTTTTAAGCGCACCGGTTAAAAAAGCAGTTGCCGCTAAGTCACAAATTACTAATACAAAAAAGTAAGAAGTTAACGACAGTTCCAGTTTATCACTAAAAGAAATTAGAAAATAAAGCAGCGCAATAAACAAAGCGAAGAACACCAAACTTATATATATCCATCTGTTTTTATTCATCTTAATTAATTTCAGTCTGGTGAATTATTTCTTTCTGTAATATATTTTTAGGAAAAATATTTAAAATTAATCAGTATCAAAAAATTATAATAAAACTTACATAATAAGTCTTGCGATATTTGTTTTACCAACAATTTGCACTTGTTGATTATTATGGTTTTAGTCATATTTAATAAATCCTAATACCTGGTATTATTATTTTATTTATAGCTGAATAAAATTGAGTTTTACTTTTATTTATGGGTAATTTTTTTGTAGAAAATTCTTCACACGTATTGCAGAATGTTTATAAGTTTTATTATTGAGGTTAAACTAAAAGTTGGCACAAGATTTTAGTATAAGTTCTCCATGGAAATTTTAGAAAATAATTTAGATAAAAATACTTTTCAGGAAAATCAGAAAGAAGACATCGTTTCTATCCCGGTAATTCATGAAGAAGTATCTGTTGGAAAAAAAGTTATTGAAACCGGTAAAGTGAGAATTGTAAAGAAAGTGAATGAGGAAAATCAATTAGTAAATATTCCTCTTACACATGAAGAAATTGATGTACAAAAAATCCCGTTTAATCAATATTTGGATACTATGCCGGAACCTGTAAGGTATGAAGGTGATACCATGATAATCCCGGTTTTAAAAGAAGTTTCAGTAATACGTATACTGCTCGTTGAAGAAATTCATGTAACTAAAAAAAGAATACAAACCCAGGATTCACAAACTATCACTTTACGCAAAGAAGAAGTAACAATCGAAAATATTCTACCCAATGATAACATGGAACCACAGGAAAAAATTTGACAACACATATTAATATTAATTAAAATTAAAACAGAGTAAAAATGCAAACAGTTATTGGCTTATTCGAAAATGCTCATGAAGCACAAAAAGCCGTGCAAAAATTAATGAGCAATGGCTTTTCCGCGGAAAACGTTGATGTTTCTGTAAGAGGAAATGACACTTCTTCCGGCAGCTATACATCAGGTACATCTGATGCACTTGGTGATGATACATTGTCTGGCACATCTGGTTCTACATCCGGATCAATGTATGGAAGCAGCACAGCATTAGGGACCAGTAATGCATCCGGTGGAAGTTTAACATCAGGTGACTATAGCACTGGCAGCAGCAGTTATAGTGATAGCAAAAATGACGATACTTTTGGTGATAAAGTTTCCCGGTTCTTTAAAAATTTATTTGGCAACGATGATGATGAAGCCAGCCGTTATACTCATGTAGCTAACAAAACAGGCTCTCTGGTAACAGTGCATGCCCAATCAGAAGAAGAAGCACAAAGAGCGTCAGATATTCTTGATGATAATGGTGCTATAAATGTTAATGAGCGTGCTGCTGAGTATGGCTACTCCGGTACTACTGGTACTTCTTCAACAAATGTTGGCACAAGTGATTACTCCGGTGTTAATACAGGAAGTTCTTCTGCAACAAATCTTGGCACAGATGCTGATGAAACCAACACATTAAATGTGATAAGAGAAGATATACAGGTTGGTAAAAGAGAAGTAGAAACAGGCGGTGTAAGGCTGCGGAGCAGAATTGTAGAGCGCCCTGTAGAAGAACAACTCCGGCTGAGAGAAGAGAGAGTTACTGTAGAAAGGAACCCCGTTGACAGGGCAGCAACTACTGCTGATTTTCAAAATTTTAAAGAAGGCGAAATTGAAATGACAGAGCGTGCTGAAGTACCTGTGGTTTCAAAAGAGGCTCGTGTTGTGGAAGAAATAAAACTCTCAAAAGATGTAACTGAGCGCACTGAAACGATCAATGAAACTGCACGTGATACGGAAGTGGATGTAGAGAATCTTTCAAAAGGAAATGTAACAGGCAAGACTAATAAAAAGAAGAATTTGTAAGTCGTATGATTTTATAGTAATTTTTTATTTTACAAAAAGCGACCAGGAAACTGGTCGCTTTTTGTTACACGTACATGATAAGTTTTGTCCGTCAATTACATTTAATATTAAAGTGAAGACGCTGGTATAATGTGAAGTAATTAAACACAAACTTTTAAAATAATAATCTAAAATTTTATTGACAGCTTAATTACTTCGTTAATTGAAAGTAAAAAAAATTAAAATTGTTCCAGTTTACTAAAGAAAAAATCGCCTTCAATCAGTGCATTCTCATCACTATCACTTCCATGTACCGCATTCTCGCCCACAGAAGCAGCATATAATTTACGGATGGTACCTTCATCAGCATTAACCGGATTTGTGGCGCCAATTAATTTTCTAAAATCTTCAACTGCATTATTCTTTTCTAAGATTAGCGCAGTGATCGGCCCACGGCTCATAAACTCAACAAGTTCTGTATAAAATGGCCGTTCTTTATGTACTTCATAAAACTGCCCGGCTTTTTCCTTTGTAAGATTAGTCATCTTCATAGCCGCTATTCTAAAGCCCGCTTTATTTATCATCTGCAGAATTGCACCGGTATCGCCGTTTCTTGTTGCGTCCGGCTTAATCATCGAAAATGTTTTATCGCTCATATTATTTTTTTGAGGTGCAAAGCTAAGTTTAATCTGCTAAAGCAACAGCTTGCTTCTTCACTTATAGTTACACGATTTTTTTCCAGAATCATTAACAGTTACCTTAATTGGCTAATTGGTTAATAAAATCTACTTTTGCAACCTTTTATGAAGCCTGTTAGTGAATTATTTTCTCTGTTGAATGAACCGAAAAATGTAATTATTACCTTTCACCAAAAACCTGATGCTGATGCAATGGGTTCTGCACTTGGCTTATATCATTTTCTGATGCAACTTGGTCATACTGTTACCGTAATTTCTCCCACTAACTGGGCTGGTTTTTTAAGCTGGATGCCGGGTTGTAAAAAAGTGTTGGATTACGAAATGCAGACAGCCAAAGCAACTACAGTTCTTGATAAAGCCGAATGGTTATTTTGTCTTGATTTTAATACATTGGACAGAACAAAAAGAATGTCTGATAAATTATCAGCATTAACATGTACTAAAATTTTAATAGACCATCACCAGCAACCACAGGTTGAAATGTTTGATTATGGCATCAGCGATGTTAATAAAAGTTCTACGTCAGAGATGGTGTATGATTTTATTATTGAGAGCGGGCATGCAGAAAAGCTAAATGAAAATGTAGCGGAATGTCTTTATGCAGGAGTGATGACTGATACAGGTTCTTTCCGTTTTGCTTCTACAACTGCCAGCGTGCATGCAATGGTTGCTGATTTAAAAAAACGCGGCTTACAACACAGCCGGATACATGAAAATTTATTTGATAATTTTTTAGAAAGCCGTTTTCGTTTTTTTGGCCATGTGTTGCTTAATCGTATGGAAATTTTTTATGAATACAACACTGCGCTGATCGCTATTCCACAAAGTGATCTTATAAAATACAATGTGAAAACAGGCGATACAGAAGGCCTTGTAAATTTTCCTCTGAGCATTTATGGAATAAAACTGGCTTCAATAATTATAGACAGGGGAGATGAACGCAAAAGCTCGTTCAGAAGTAAAGGCGGATTTGATGTAAATACTTTTGCAAGAAAATATTTTAATGGCGGTGGCCACTTTAATGCTGCCGGCGGTAAAAACAGTGAACCTTTGGAAGAAGTAGTGCGAAAATTTAAAGCAGCTATCAAAGAGAATAAAGAACAACTTAGTAGTTATCAATTTTAAACAAATAATATAAACATGAAAAGATCATTTTATCTAATGGCAACAATAACATTGTTTACAGCAGGTTGTAAAAACAATGCGTTTGAAAAGTCGAAAGATGGTACCGAATATAAGGTTATTGCTAATGAGAAAGGAAAAAAAGCCGTTGCAGGCAACTTTATACAATTGAATATACTGGCAAAATATAAAGACAGTGTGCTTTACAGCAGCGTTGAAAACGGTTCACCCAGGTTTATGCCTTACGATACAGCGCAGTTGCCTCCCTACTTTAAAAAGATTAACGAAGGTGACAGTTTGGTAATGCGCATTGCTACAGACTCGCTTATACAAAAGGGACAAGGTGCTCCCTTTATGAAAAAAGGTGAATTTATATACCAGTATTTTAAGATAGCAAAGATATATCCCGGCAGAGCTGAGGCGGAAGCAGAAGCAAAAAAATATGAGACTGTAGCTAAAACCAAAATGTATCAAAAAGCAGTTGATCAAATAAATAAAGACCTGGTAACAAATGCAGCACAGCAAAAAACGGATGATGCGATAATTACAAACTACCTCAATAAAAATAACCTTAAGGCAACTAAAACGGCCTGGGGAACTTATGTTTCTCTTACATCTCCGGGAACAGGCGACAACCTTAATGAAAAATCTGTAGCCGAAGTAAATTATACAGGACGTACTTTAAAAGATTCTGTTTTCGATTCTAATACAGATACAAAATTTGGGCATGTTGCGCCGCTTGATGTTGACCTTGGTGAGTTTAGTGTGATACCAGGATGGATTGACGGATTAAAACTTATGAAAAAAGGAAGCAAGGGTAAAATCGTTATTCCTTCCTCTCTTGGTTATGGCAAAACCGGTTCAGGCTCTAAAATCGGGCCTAATGAAAACCTTGTTTTTGACATTGAGGTGTTAGATGTTCTTACTCCTGAACAATATGCTGCCAAACAAATGGAACAGCAAAATGCAAGAATGAGAATGCAGCAGCAGATGCAACAACAAATGCAGCAGCAGCGCCAGAGTCCTAATGGTGCACAGCCGCAGCAACCACAACAGCCACACTAATTATAATAATAACCGGCCAGTGCAAAAAAATTTTGTACTGGCTTTTTTACGCCGCATTATATTTTTCAAATAAAGTAATTGCTTCTTTTGCTTCTTTAACATCATGCACCCTTAAAATATTTGCGCCGTTTTGTAAGGCAAGCGTGTGTAAAACGGTTGTGCCGTTCAATGCATCTTCAACCGGTATATTTAATGTTTTATACACAGTTGATTTTCTTGAAATGCCTGCCAGTATTGGCTTACCAAGTATTTTAAATACAGCAAGATTTTTTAGCAGATGGAAATTATGGGTGATCGTTTTTGCGAAGCCAAATCCGGGGTCAATTATTATATCATTAATACCAGCGTCTTTACATTGTGCTGTTTTTTCTATAAAAAAATCAAGCACATCTTTCAAAACATTTTCATAATATGCCTCATGCTGCATTGTTTGCGGCGTACCTTTCATATGCATACAAATGTAAGGCGTTTTTAAATCAGCAACGGTCGAAAGCATTGCTGCATCTATGTTTCCTGCACTTATATCATTTATAATACATGCACCTGATTGTACTGCTGCTCTTGCAACTGATGAATAAAAAGTATCAACAGAAATAATTGTTTCCGGAAAATGTTGCAGGATAATTTTGATTGCCGGTAAAACTCTTTCTAATTCTTCCTCCGCAGAAATTTTTTCACTTCCTGGCCTTGTACTTTGGCCACCAATATCTAAAAAATCAGCACCTTCCAAAATCATTTTCTCTGCAAGCCTTAAAATAGTATCCTGTTTTTGTGACCTGCCTTTTTCAAAAAAACTATCCGGCGTTACATTAATAATACCCATTACAAGAGGTTTTTCAATCACTACTATCTTGCCCCTGCAGTTTAATGTAAACATTGATTGTTTTAATTTATTTTTGAAATATTTAGTTTACGATTTAGATAATCATGCAAGATAATACCAATCAGCAGTTTGATGCTGCAGTGAATAGTTGCAAAGAAATATTTGTAAAAAAAACCAGGGACTACGGTACATCATGGCGTGTGTACAGAACAATTTCTGTAATAGATCAAATTTATATAAAAGCAAAAAGAATACGCACCATACAGGAAAAAGGAGAGCAAAAAATTAGTGATGATGTGTTAAGTGAATTTAAAGGAATACTCAATTATGCTGTAATTGGTTTAATACAATTGAGCATTGATGATGAAGAAACAGAAGATCTTCCGGTTGACCTTGCCTCAAAATTATATGATGATAAAATAAGAATTTCAAAGAAACTTATGCAGGATAAGAACCATGACTATGGCGAGGCCTGGAGAGAAATGAGCCAGCAAAGCTTTGCCGATATAATACTTGCCAGAACATTAAGGATTAAACAAATTTTGAGTAATGATGGTAAAACAATTATGAGTGAAGGAATTGATGCCAACTACTATGATATCATAAATTATGCAGTATTTGCTTTAATACTGTATCATGAATCAACACACCTAAATCAAACCGGCAAATGAAATTATTTGTAAATATTTCAAGAGTAGTGGTGGGGTTGCTTTTTATTTTTTCAGGATTGATTAAGGCAAATGATCCATTGGGTCTTTCTTATAAAATGCAGGAATATTTTGACGTATGGAGGCAATCTTCGGCATTGCATAGTATAATGGCTTGGCTTGATAGTTATGCGTTGGCGTTTGCAATTATAATGATTACCCTGGAGATTGTAGTAGGCGTTGCCATTTTGCTTGGATGGCATAAAAGATTTTTTGCTTTTCTGCTGCTTTTACTTATTATTTTTTTTACATTTTTAACCGGCTATGCGGCTTTATCAGGAAAGATAAAGACCTGTGGCTGTTTTGGAGATTGTATTCCATTAACTGCCATGCAATCGTTTATAAAAGATCTTTTACTATTTGTTTTAATCATTGTAATTTTTTTTGGCGCACGCTACATCAGGCAGATGTTCAATGGAGTTGCCAACTTCTTAATTGTATTATTTGCCACTTTATTGGTTTTAGGTTTTCAATTGCATGTATTAAAACATTTGCCGGTATTTGATTGCCTTCCTTTTAAAAAAGGTAATAATATTTTACAATTGCGTAAAATGCCCGCCAATGCTGTTCAGGATAAAATAGCATTTAAATTTATTTACGAAAACAATGGCGTACAAAAAGATTTTAATCAAAATGATCTTCCTGATTCTACATGGAATTTTGTAAGGCGTGAAGATGTTATTATTGAACAGGGTAAAAACAACGAACCTCCGGTTAAAGATTTTTTTCTTACAACACTATCAGGGACCGATAGTACTGAAGCTGTATTAAATACTAAAGAAAACTACTATCTTTTTTTTATAAAAGACATTGATACAGAATCAGAGAACTGGCTTAAAAGGTTCAATAAAATTTACTTGTTTGCAAAGCAAAAAGGCAGGCCTTTATTTATTGTCGCATCTCAGGCAAGTAAAGCGCAACAATTTTTTATTGAGCAAAATCATTTTAATGTCCGTGTATTTAGCTGCGATGTGACTGCACTTAAAACTGCCGCCAGAAGCAATCCTACGCTGTACCTAATGGATGGACCTGTAGTAATGGCAAAGTGGGGATGGCCCGATTTTGAGCAAGCAATGAAATATTAATTGAAAATTTGCAAATGGAGAATTGTGAATTAATACACGAATGCACACTTACAAATTTTTTATTCGCCATCAGTATAAGCGTTTATTAAAATAGCTATTCTCCATTCTCAATTAAAAAATTCTCAATTAGAAAAAGGTGTTTCAATTTATCATAAACAAATTATTCTACGGGCTTCTTGTTTTAGCAGGCGTTATAGTCATTGTGTTTTTTATGTTCCAGGGGTTTGCTGATCCGGCAAGATTAATTGTAGGGCAGACAGGTGATAAACAAACTATGGAAAATATCAGGAAAGAGTTGTATTTAGATCAGCCGAAGTGGAAACAATTTTTGCTGTATGTTAATGATGTTTCACCGGTTGCAATTCATTCAAAAGATGAAATAACAAAAAAGAATTTGCATGGTTTCTTCATCGGTGGAAATAAAAAAATTGGTATAAAAATACCTTACCTGCGCAGAAGTTATCAAACCAAGAAAGATGTGCTGAATGTATTACTTGAAGCCTTGCCTGGTACAATTATTCTTGCTATTGCCGCAATGATTTTTGCCACAACGATCGGTATATTATTAGGTGTACTTGCAGCAGTAAAACAAAACACATGGATGGATACATCTGCTGTGTTTGCAAGCGTGATAGGCATTTCCGCCCCGTCATTTTTTATGGCAATTGTTATTGCTTATTTTTTTGGCATCGTATTACATAATTATACCGGCCTTAATTTAACCGGAAGCTGGTTTGATATTGATGAAACAACAGGAGAGAAGTACCTTACTTTAAAAAACCTAATCTTACCCGCAATCACTTTAGGAATAAGGCCGTTGGCAATTATTACCCAGCTCACCCGCAGCTCAATGCTTGATGTGCTTACCCAGGATTATATAAGAACTGCTTTTGCAAAAGGCTTATCAAAAAAAAGAATTGTATTTAAACATGCATTACGAAACGCCTTAAACCCGGTGATAACAGCTATTACAGGCTGGTTTGCGGAATTGCTTGCAGGTGCATTTTTTGTAGAATATATTTTTGGCTGGAAAGGAATTGGCAAAGTAACTGTTGATGCACTTGATAAATTAGACTATCCTGTGGTTATGGGTTCTGTATTATTTTCTGCAGCCATCTTTATTGCCATAAACATCCTCGCTGATATTTTATATGGAGTTATTGATCCACGGGTAAAGTTGTAATAAAATGAAAAATAATCAGGCAGGATAGTTGTTAAGTCACTTAATTTTAAATTGAGGACAAAAATGAAATCTGTAACAAGTTTTGTAAAACTGATGCAGCAAAAAGGTTTAACCATTTCACTTGCAGAAAGTGTAACGTGCGGCATGGCATCTCATCAGCTTAATGTGGTAAAAGGCACATCAAATATCTTTCACGGCAGTATTGTTTGTTACGATGAAAGTGTGAAGATTAATCTTTTGAAAGTGAAGCCGGGCTTGATTAAAAAGCATACAGCCGAATCGCAGCAAGTAACAGATGTATTGACAAAAAACTTAAGCAGGTTTTTTAAAACGGATGTATATGCAGCTATAACCGGCCTCGCCACTTCTACCGGTTCGGCCACTAAAGCGAAGCCTGCAGGAACAGTTTTTTTCTCTTGTATTTATAAACGAAAGCTCTTTCAGCAAAAATGTCATTTTAATGGTACACCGCTGCAAATACGCAAACAAGCTTGTGAAGAACTGTATAAATTTTTAACCCCGATTATAAGTGACTAAGTGTATTATTTAATTACCACTTCTTTAATTACCTTTTCACCAAGCATTTCATTTACCCTTTCTATTATCTTTTCTTTCTGGTATAAAAGTTCATTTTTTAGTGGCGCTACTGTTGACGATATAAATAAAGTTTGATTGATGATCTCAATTTTATCAGTGTACCTGGCAATAGTTTTTCCCATTATTTTTTCCCATGCATCTTCAATTTGAAGTGCTTGTATGCCTCCTTTTAATTTACTTTGTTTTAAGAATTCTTTTAAAGCATCGCCTATTGTTGTTTCGCTCATAGGTTTTAAAATTAGTTTAATTCAATCACCTGGTAATTTTTATTGAAGTTGTTTAAAGATGAAGTAAGCCTTTCAAAATGAGTATCAGTAATAAAAACCTGCCCGGTATTATTTACACAAACCCACTGCAATAAATTCTGCATTCTTTTATCGTCAAGCTTTTCAAACACATCATCAAGCAAAAGGGCAGGAGAGAAGCCCTTATTGAGTTTCAGCAACTCAAACTCTGCAAGCTTCAACGCAAATAATAAGCTTTTTCTTTGTCCCTGCGATGCAATATTTTTAAAGCTCCGGCCGCTGAGCAGTGCATTAAGTTCATCTTTATGAATGCCAACATTACTGCGTTGAAGCATAACATCTTTTTCACGTGAACGGCTAAGCAATGTATTGAAATTACTTTCATTCAGCTTACTTTCATACACTACTTCAATCACTTCGTTGCTATCTGCAATTTCTTCATAAAACTTTTTAACCAACGGTATCAATTGATCACAAAATTGTTTTCGTATTGAATAAATTTCTTCACCCGGCAAAATTAATTGTTGATCAAGCACATCTAATAAACTAAAATCTCTTAATCCGCCTTCCGCAAACTGTTTTAGCAAACTGTTGCGTTGTTGCAAAACTTTATTGTAAATGATGAGTTGTTGAAGATAACCGGCATTCATCTGGCTCAGCACTGTATCAATAAATTTTCTTCTTTCTTCACTGCCGCCGCTTATTATTTCCACATCATCCGGCGCAATCATCACACAGGGAAATCTTCCAATATGTGATGAAAATTTTTCATAAGGCACATCATTTAAAAAGAATTCTTTCTTTCCATTATTTCTGTAGATACAAACTACCTTTTGTTTCTCTGTTGAATAATTATAAATAAATTCGCCTTCTATTCTAAAGCCATCAGCGCCCATTTGCGTATTTAGAGCGTCAGACTTTGAAAAATAACTTTTAGTGAAGCACAAATAATTTATAGCATCAAGCAGGTTGGTTTTGCCCATTCCGTTTAATCCACAAATGCCAATGATCCTTTCATCAAAAGCAAAACTTGCTGTCTTGTAATTCTTAAATTGCGTTAAAGTTATCTTAGTAAGATTAAGCATGATTGCAAGATAAGAAGATGGCAAATCTTAATTTTATCTGTTATCTAAGGAGACACGTTTCTAAAAAGATATTTTGTCATCATTTAATTATTCATAACTTCAAATCAGGTTACGATTGCTTAGCGTAAGATAAATTTTACCGTGGATATAAAAATTTACATTACCAGGATCCCGGTTGTCTTCAGGGCATTTAAAACAATTATTTTACGTTAGATTTCCTTCAATGTCAATACTTAGATAAATAATTTATTAACGATGGCTACAAACAATTCACGCAGAAAATTTTTACAGCAAATAGGTGCAGCTTCTTTGCTTATGCCTTTATCTTCTCTTGCTGCTAACAGTGATGAGAAAATTGAGAAGCGTATTTTATCTTATGAAAAAAAGATCGCTTCAACTGACAAGATTCGCATTGCCTGCATCGGTATGGGCATTATGGGTTTTGGTGATACTAAAACGGCGTTAAAGGTTCCGGGTGTAGAACTGGCTGCAGTTTGCGACCTTTACGATGGCCGTCTTGAAAGAGCAAAAGAAGTGTTTGGTAAAGATATTTTTACCACAAAAGATTTTAATAAGATATTGGATAGAAAAGATATTGATGCTGTAATTATTGCTACAACAGATCATTGGCATGATCATATTTCTATCGCAGCTATGCGTAAAGGCAAAGCTGTTTATTGTGAAAAACCAATGGTGCATCACATAAATGAAGGATGGCCTGTTATAAAAGCTCAGCAGGAAACAAATGCTGTGTTCCAGGTAGGAAGCCAGTTTGTAAGCAGTATTGCAATGGCTAAAGCAAAAGAGTTTTATAAGGCAGGGGAAATAGGTAAAATAAATTGTATTGAAGCCTCCTTTGACAGGCAAAGCGCATTAGGTGCATGGGAATATACAATGCCGCCAGATGCGTCGCCAACCACAGTTGACTGGGATCGTTATGCAGGTGATGCGCCTAAAAAAGCGTATGATCCAAAACGGTTTTTTTGGTGGCGCAATTACAGGGATTATGGTACCGGTGTTGCCGGAGATCTTTTTGTTCACCTGGTATCACGGGTACATTTTTTAACTGATTCAATCGGGCCTGCAAAAATATTTTCAACAGGCGCATTAAATCATTGGAAAGATGGACGTGATGTGCCTGATGTGATGACAGGCATTATGTCTTATCCTGAAACAGCGGAGCACCCGGCTTTTCAGCTAATGCTAAGAGTAAATTTTATAAGTGGCCTTAATGAAAAAACAGTAACCCGGTTTATAGGTTCAGAAGGAGCGATTGACTTTGAAGGAGATAATTTTGTTTTATCTAAAAGTAAAATGTCTGAGGCGCCAGGCTATGGTGGCTGGGATTCCTTTGATACTTATCCTGAAAAAATGCAAAAACAAATTGTAGATGAATATAATAAGCGCTGGACAAAAGAGCAGCAGAACCCACCGAAATTAAATTCAATTTCTTACAATATTCCGGAAGGTTATGATGACAGGTTTGATCATTTTACTAATTTCTTTGCATCTATCCGGGATAAAAAACCAGTGATTGAAAACGCTGTATTTGGATACCGTGCAGCCGCTCCCTGCCTTGCTTGTAACGATAGTTATTTTCAAAAGAAAATTATTTATTGGGATCCGGTTAATATGAAAATAGTAAATAGTTAACGTGGGATTGAATCCTAAATCGCTAATAAAATTGTAAGTTTTTAAGTATTAAAACAGCAATACGATAATTGCATTTTCCCCTTATCTTTGCGCCCTAAATTTAACCACCTTGGCTACAAAGTTTTCAAAGGAAACTTATTTATACTGGTACGAATTGATGTTGCTCATGCGCCGCTTTGAAGAAAAAGTAGGACAGCTTTATGGCATGCAAAAGATCCGTGGCTTTTGCCATTTATACATTGGCCAGGAAGCGATTGCTGCCGGCTGTATGACCGCCACAACACCTGACGATATTTTTATAACTGCATATCGTGATCATGGGTTGGCTATTGCAAAAGGCGTTACTCCAAAAGCATGTATGGCAGAGCTTTATGGCAAAGCCACAGGCTGCAGTAAAGGCAAGGGTGGGAGCATGCACTTCTTTGGTGTGAAGGAAAGATTTTTTGGTGGCCATGGTATTGTTGGCGCTCAAATAGGTACAGGTGCAGGTCTTGCATTTGCAGAGCAATATAAAAATACAGATAATGTAGTGCTTTGTTTTTTTGGTGACGGCGCTGCAAGGCAGGGAATATTGCATGAAACATTTAATATGGCAATGCTGTGGAAGCTGCCGGTAATATTTATCTGCGAGAATAATAATTATGCCATGGGCACTTCAGTAGCACGCACATCGAATGTGCTTGATATTTATAAGCTTGCCGATGCCTATGATATGCCAGGTGATCGTGTTGACGGGATGAATCCTGAAGATGTGCATGATGGTGTTTCAAGAGCGGTGAAAAGAGCCAGGGAAAAAGGCGGCCCTACTTTATTGGAAATAAAAACCTATCGTTACAAAGGCCACAGCATGAGCGATCCTGCTAAGTATAGAACCAAGGAAGAAACTGAGGAATACAAATTAAAAGACCCGGTAGAAACTTTGTTCACAAAATTGAAAATTGAATATAATGTAAGTGATGCAGATTTTAATGTGATCAATGAAAGAGTAAAAACAGCAGTGGAAGAATCAGTAAAGTTTGCGGAAGAAAGCCCATGGCCGGATATAAGCGAAGTGTACAAAGATGTATATGCCCAGCAGGATTATCCATTTATTACCGACTAACGGATTATTATAATAGCTGCATCTCTTTGATTGGCGCAGCATCTCAGGTTTTATAATTTTTTAAAATGATAGAAAAAAAAGTACCGGTTGCCGAAGTTGATGTTATTGAAAGAGCAAGAGGATTTTGGGAAAAATTCAGTAAGCTGATTATTTATGCAGGGGCTGCTATAATTTTATTAGTAGGAGGATGGCTTGTTTATAAATACTTCATAAAAATCCCTAACGAAGAGAAAGCTAACCAGGTAGTATATATCACACAAAAATATTTTGCAGATTTCAGTAATGCCACAGACTCAGTAAAAAATGAATTCGCAAAAAGATGTATAAACGGAGATGGGCAAAATCCTGGAGCGCTAAAAATAATAAGCAAATACGGTGGTACAGATGCAGCAAATCTTTGCGAATATTATGCCGGTGCATGTTATTTAAGTCTTAAGCAATTTGATAAAGCAATAAAATATTTAAAGGATTTTAAAACAGATGCATCGCAGATTCAAAGCCGTGCTTATGGCATGTTAGGAGATGCTTATGCAGAACTTAAAAAGAACAATGATGCACTTGATTATTATAAAAAAGCTGCTGATGTAAACGAAAAAGATGAATTTACAAGTTCAGAATTCTTGTTCAGGGCAGGATTATTTGCAGAATCTGTTGGTAAAAATAATGATGCTGTTGAGTTGTTTAAGAAAATAAAAGATGATTATCCGTTAAGTGAAAAAGCTGCTGATATTGACAGGTATCTTGCCCGCCTTGGTGCAGTGAGTGAATAATATAATATGAAATCAGATGGCAACAACTGGAAATAATTTACCTGATATAGATCCGGGCATTCTTCAAAGGGGTGCCTTTGTTGTTATTGTGCGCACTGAATGGAATGCCGCCATTGTAGATAAACTGCAGCAAGGTTGTATAAATATTTTGAATCATTACAACATAAAAAAAATCAAGGTAATAAATGTTCCCGGGGCTTTTGAAATACCATTTGGTATAAAAAGCTTTTGGGATAATACCAGGCTTGAAAAGCCACATGCCTTTATTGCATTAGGTTGTGTTCTTCGTGGCGATACACCACATTTTGATTATATATGCAAAGCGGTTACAGATGCCATTGTTCAATTAAATCTTTCTTTACCAGTTCCTACAATTTTTGGTGTGCTCACCGTAAATGACCAAGCCCAGGCTGATGAAAGAACCGGTGGCAAGCATGGTAATAAAGGGGAAGAAGCTGCCATAACTGCTATAAAAATGATTGCCCTGCAGCCTTCTTTTTATTCAGATAAGTAATATTAATAGTTTATTCTTGAACCCGCAATTGCCAAAGACTTACTCATGAAAGTTCAGTTATTTATACCTTGCTTTGTTGACCAGTTTTATCCTCAAACTGCCTTTAACATGGTTAAGGTTTTAGAGAAAGCAACCTGCGAAGTTTTTTATAATACCAACCAAACGTGTTGCGGCCAACCGGCATTTAACGCAGGCGTATGGAATGATGCAAGAGATGTTGCCGCTAAATTTTTAAAAGATTTTGATAATGCAGATTATGTTGTTGCGCCCAGCGCTTCATGTGTGGGAATGGTAAAAAATTATTATCCTAAATTGTTTGCCGACTCCAGTTCTCATAACCAGGTAAAAAATCTTGGCAAAAGAATTTTTGAATTCTCTTCATTCTTAACTGATGTTTTAAAGATTGAGAATTATGGCGCTGTGTTTAATGCAAAAGCTACATATCATGATAGTTGCGCTGCTTTAAGAGAATGTAACATCAAAGAAGGGCCAAGAAGATTGTTGAATAAAGTGAAAGGCCTTGAATTAATTGAGATGGTTGATAATGAGACCTGCTGCGGCTTTGGCGGAACGTTCGCCGTTAAGTTTGAAGCCATCTCAATTGCAATGGCCGACCAAAAAATAAATCATGCGCTGGCAACCGGCGCTGAATATATCATCTCCACAGATACAAGTTGCCTGCTCCATTTAGATGGCTATATAAAAAAGAAAAACCTTCCGGTAAAGACAATACATATTGCTGATGTTTTAGCAAGTGGATGGGAATAAAACCGTCTGCACAATAATCCAAAACCACTAACGTTATTTGTTCGTAAATGCAAATAAGTGAAACTTCTTCACTTTACTTTGAAACCACTTTTCTAATTTATTTAAAACACCATTATGCTATTAAACAAAACAGCAACAAACAAGGCTGCGCTTTCTGATGTGGATGTCTCTAAACAAGTTTCCAGAAGAAGATTTTTGGGATATGTTGGTGCTACCTCTGCTCTGTTAGCAACCGCAGCTTCATGCAAAAAAAATGACAACACTACCAACGATGGAGTAAATCTTGGCAGCGGTGATGTTGGGATTCTAAATTATGCTTACGCATTAGAACAATTAGAAGCGGCTTTTTATACAAAAGTTGTTTCCTCTTTTTACACAGGTGCTTCTGATATTGAAAAAGCCTATCTCACTGATATCAGAGATCATGAAGTAGCGCACCGTGAATTTTTTAAAGCTGCCATAACTGCTGCAGGCGCAACTCCTTTGCAGGATCTGGAAGTAAATTTTGATGCAATTAATTTCACCAGCAGAGACAGTGTATTAGGCACTGCGCAGGCTTTTGAAGATCTTGGTGTAACAGCCTACAATGGTGCCGGCAAGCTTATAACCAATCCTGTTTACCTTGGTCTGGCTGGTAAAATAGTTTCTGTAGAAGCACGTCATGCGGCACTAATAAGAGACCTTGTTGCTCCCGGAACTTTTGCAGCAACAGTTGATGCAAATGCTATTGATGGCGCAAGAATGCCTTCTGAAGTATTAGCTATTGCAGGCGCTTTTCTTAAAACAAAAATTAATGCAGGTAATTTACCAACCTCTTAAAAAATTATTATTATGAATTTACAAAATATCATTTCTGAAATTGAAAAGGCTGATCCGGAAATCTATCAAAAGTTAGATTCACGGAGAAACGTTATGAAAAATTTTACCAGGGTGTCCGGTAAAGTTGCTTTGGCTTCTATTCCGTTTGCATTGGGCTCAATGTTTAAAAAAGCTTACGGCGCACCTAAAGATACAATTACAGACACGCTTAACTTTGCGCTTACTTTGGAATATATTGAATCTGAATTTTATAAGAAAGCGGTGGCTTCAGGCATAATACCCGCGGGCCGGGCGCTTACTGATCTTACCATCATACGTGATCATGAAGTTGCTCACGTAGCCTTTCTCACAAAAGCAGTTACTGCTGCAGGCGGAACTCCTGTAACATTTGCTGCTACTGATTTTGATTTTACTGCCCAAGGAAATTTCCCGGCCGTATTTACAAATTATGCAGTTCTGTTAGCAGTAGCGCAAACATTTGAAGACACCGGTGTGAGAGCTTACAAAGGCCAGGCTCCAAACCTTATTTCAAGCAATGACTTTTTAACTGCAGCACTGCAAATTCATTCTGTAGAAGCAAGGCATGCCGCACATCTTCGTTATATGCGCAGAGCTGCTAACATGCTTATTCCTGCAGGAGTTACCGTAAAACCATGGATAACACTTGCACAAAGCGGTATTGAAGCAGGAGCAGCTAACGCAGCTATACAGCCAAGTTATAATGGTGAAGATGTAACAACTCAGGCTGGTGTAAATATTTTAAATGTTGGCGGGCAAACATTTTCCGCTTCTGCAGCGTCGGAAGCCTTTGATGAACCTTTAACTACACAGCAGGTGCTTGATATTGTAACACCTTTCTTTGCATAACACGCTACTAATATTTTATTAAAATGGCTGTGCCTTAAGCATGGCCATTTTTGTGTAATAAACTTTAATAAATATACTTCTAAAGAAATAGTGGTGAATAAAAAAAGCGAACATCTAAAAGATGCCCGCTTAAAGCAAGTAGTGATTTCAGAGCGTACGTATTATTATTTTCTGAAACTGCTATACTAAGTAATATATAATTAAATCTTGGGACTATCTTTTTCGTTCACACCCTCTTTAAATTCGTTTTTCACGTTTCCCTTTGCATCGTTAAATTCTTTTACCCCACGTCCTATTCCTTTCATTAGGTCAGGGATTTTACGACCACCAAAAAACAATAAAATTACAATAAGGATTAAAATCCATTCAGTGCCGCCAGGCATGGCAATAAGGAAAGCAGCGTTTAAAATAGTAGATAGCATATTAAAAATTAAAGCGGTGTAAAATTGGATTATATAACTGTAATCTAATCTAATTAAAGATACGCTTTAAATATCTTTTCAGTTTGCATGTAATTAGATTCAATTTTTTCTACATTTATACATCTTAAAATCAGGTTTATTTTTAATTTTCAATTAAATGGCATACTGGCTTGTAAAATCTGAACCCAATACATACGGTTGGGATCAATTAGTGAAAGACAAAAAAACCACCTGGGATGGTGTTCGAAATTTTGCTGCACGTAATCATTTAAAGGCAATGAAAAAAGATGATGAAGTATTATTTTATCACAGCAATGAAGGAATGGAAATTGTTGGTATTGCCAAAGTGATAAAAGAGTTTTACCATGATCCAACAACTGAAGAAAGCAATTGGGTAGTGGTAGATATTAAGCCATATAAAAAATTAAAACAATCCGTAAGTCTTGTACACATTAAGGCTGATAAGCGTTTAGCAGATATGGCGCTTGTTCGCCTGGGCAGGTTATCCGTTCAGCCGGTTACAGAAAATGAATGGAAAATAATTATGGAAATGGCAGGGGAGAAGTGAATAACTTATGTTAGTGCATCATAAATTTTATGATGGCAACTAAAGCTCCAGCGGTTGCTAAAAATTGTACAATATTTATCCAATACATTTGTTTTACAAGCATGTTTTCTAATGCAGAAATATCAAGTTTAACTGAAGTAATATCTTCTTTAGTGGCGAGTACATCTTTTTTTTGATCGTATTTTTGTTCCGCTTTTGCTTCAAAGTATTCAATCAAAGTTGTGGCTTCCTTTTCGCCAAATTTTGTTTTAAAAATATCATATACTTTAAGCTCTAATGAATTCATTAAAAAAATGTTTATTCAAAAATAAATATTTTCAGTTGGTTATCAAGTGGATGAAGACTAAATCAACAATAATGGAAGTTAAAAAACATCTTGTAGTTCTCACAGGAGCAGGCATCAGTGCAGAAAGCGGGCTTAAAACTTTTAGAGACAGCGATGGATTATGGATGGGCTATGATGTATATGAAGTTGCTTCTCCTGCCGGCTGGAAAAAAGATCCTGCACTTGTTTTAGATTTTTATAACAACCGGCGCAAAGATGTTGCCAATGCACAGCCTAACGCTGCACATATTGGTTTGGCACAATTGGAAAACTTTTTCAAAGTTACCATCATCACTCAAAATATAGACGACCTTCATGAACGGGGAGGATCATCCAATGTTATTCATCTGCATGGAGAAATTTTTAAAATGAGGAGTGAATTATCAGGCGCTAATGTTAATGAAAATGAAATATATGAAATAACTGGCGATATCAATTTGGGCGATAAGGCAGATGACGGAGCACAGTTGCGGCCTCATATTGTGTGGTTTGATGAGCAGGTGCCTAAAATAATTGAAGCAAAAAAATTAATGACAGAGGCAGATATTTTTGTTTTGGTTGGAACTTCGTTACAGGTGTATCCTGCATCCGGCTTAATTAATTATGTTGCATTAGATGTACCTAAATATATCATTGATAAAAAAATTCCTTTTTTATCTGCACAACATAATTTGTTTTTTATTGAAAAACCGGCAACTGAAGGCGTTAAAGAATTAATTGAAATTTTAGCGCAATAATTAAATTAGATCGTCAGTTAAACAGCTTCTTCGGTTTCAATAAACTTAATTCCGTTTTCTTTCAGTTCAGCTAAAACAGGTTCATATATCTCAGGAACTATAGGAATACGCAATCCTGTAATGGTGATTTTTTTCTGTAAAATTAGTTTCGTTGCAATTCCTAAAGGTAAGCCAACAGTCTTTGCCATAGCGGTTTTTACATTGTCATCACCTTTTACAATCAAACTGCTCCGCAATAATTTATTTTTATCCGTTTCGGCAGAATGCACATCTTCGTATTCAATTTCGTGCAGCATCACTATCATGTCTTTATCATACGGCTGCATTACTAATTTGGTTTCCATTACATGTTGCAATATATCAGCAGAGCATTTGAAATCAGCCGGCAAGGTCTCTTCTTTATCATAGCCAAAAAAATTAATTTGTTTCGTAAATTCATTGGCATAAGGATCAGTAATATATAATTGCAGATAATTCGTCCAATTAGTCTCATCAAAAACATAAGGGCTCACTTTTACATCAAACCATTGCTTAAAAGTTTTGCAATGTTTTATCTGCTCAATATCTTGTGTAGAAGTGCAATTTACTGAAACAAGTTTAAGCCATCCCCTGCAAAAAGACGGATGGCGCAAGGTTGTACGGATAAAAGTAGAAATATTATCAAGACCATACAAAGAAATATACTGCAATGAATCCCTGTTTGGATACCACGTTAGTGGCTGCAGCCCCAAAATATAAACAGCAGGCGTATCGTTGAAAATCTTATTATAAGGGATATATAAAATTTTATTCTGTTTGCGATATGTTGCACCATCTTTGCCTGCCAGCACTACATTTCGCGGGTTCCAGGTTACTTTATAATGCCAGGGATTATTGTCGCTTTCCGGAGCCACCAGGCCACCGCAATGTGATAGAAAGGAAGTAATATTGCCACCATTATTTTTTATTGTATTTATGATTTTCATAGCGCTCATATGATCAATTCCGGGATCAAGCCCCATCTCACATAAAAACAACAAACCTTTATTTGTAATGTCTTTAGCAAGTGATTTTATTTTTTCATCCAGGTAAGAAGCGGTAAGTAAATTTTTATTATATGCAACACAATCACGGGCAATAATAAAATGTAAATCCGGAGGTAATAATGAGATCACAATATCGGCCGATTGAATAAGCGCTTGTCTGTCCGTTTCATTTTCTGCCATTATAGCTACAGCAGAAGTGTTTGGTGCATTCCTGGTTTTTGATTGAGCTAAAGTTAAATTGCTGTCGCATACGGTAAGCTTCCAATTGTTGATTACTATTTCTCTTACTAAATAATCTATTAAACAGGTAGCGGATTTGCCGGCACCAAACAACACAATGTGCTCCATAAATGAGAGATATCTTTAATAAACAAAGAAACGTAAACCCGCTTTAAATAAACAATAAAAGTGAGTTGCAGGCTTCTATAATTTTTCCTGCCAGTTATCCACACACTATTAAATATTGTGCAAAAATTACATTTATACATTTAGCTGATGCAAGGAATAACACAGCTAAAAAGGTATCTTTGCAGACAGTAATTTTAATATGGAAATAACAGATAATCAATCACAAGACGGCGCTCCGGGAAGAGGACGCATAATCCCGGTCAACATCGAAGAACAAATGAAATCAGCCTACATTGATTACTCGATGAGTGTAATTGTTGGCCGAGCTTTACCCGATGTAAGAGATGGATTGAAACCTGTGCACAGGCGCATTTTATTTGGTATGCACGAGATGGGCGTGACTTATAATAAAGGCTATAAAAAGTCAGCCCGTATAGTGGGTGATGTAATGGGTAAATATCATCCACATGGAGATGCTTCTATTTACGATTCTATAGTGAGAATGGCCCAGGAGTGGAGCCTGCGTTATACTTTAATTGATGGACAGGGAAACTTCGGCAGCCAGGATGGAGACACGCCTGCAGCAATGCGCTATACAGAAATCAGGCTGGAGCGACTGGCTGAAAATATGCTGGCTGATATTGATAAAGACACTATTGACTTCCAGCTAAATTATGATGATACCACGAAGGAACCAACTGTTTTACCCACAAGAATCCCGCAGTTATTGATCAATGGTTCCAGCGGTATTGCCGTAGGAATGGCCACAAATATGCTTCCTCATAATTTAAGTGAAGTTATAGATGGCTGTTTAGCTTTCATTGATAATAAAGAAGTTGCAATTGAAGACCTGATAAAAATAGTAAAGGGTCCTGACTTTCCAACCAAAGGAATTATCTACGGATATGAAGGCGTAAAAGCGGGCTTACTTACCGGTAGAGGAAGGGTAGTAGTGAGAGGCCGGGTAAATATTGAAACAACAAAAATTGGGCGGGAGAAAATCATCATTACTGAAGTTCCTTACCAGGTTAACCGTGATGCGCTTACAGAAAAAATAGGCCATCTTATTAATGATAAAATTATTGAAGGCGTTAGTGATGTAAATAATGAGAGTAATAATAAAGAAGGAACCCGCATTGTAATTGAACTGAAGAAGGATGCAATGGCACAGGTTGTAATCAATCATCTTTATAAACATACTGAATTACAAACGTCATTTGGAACTAATAATGTTGCCCTTTCAAACGGGCGGCCTAAAGTATTTAACGTAAAAGAACTTATTAAAGAGTTTGTAGATTTCAGGCATGAAGTAGTTGTAAGAAGAACGAGATTTGAGCTAAAGAAAGCAGAAGAAAGAGCACACATTTTAGAAGGCTATCTTATTGCTCTTGATCACCTTGATGCAGTGATTTCACTTATTAGAAATTCATCTACACCTGATATTGCAAAGGATGGGCTTATGTCAACTTTTGCAATGACTGAGATACAGGCCAAAGCCGTACTGGAACTCAGGCTTCAGCGCCTTACCGGGATGGAAATTGATAAGATAAGAGAAGAGCATGAAGAAGTAATGCAGCTTATTGCTAAACTTAAAAATATATTGGAAGATGAAAGTTTGCGCTACCAGATTATTAAAGATGAGCTAATAGAAGTAAAACAAAAATTTGGTGATGAACGTAAAACAGAGATCACTTATCACAATGATGAAATAAGTCTTGAAGATCTTATTGAAGAAGAAGATGTTGTTGTAACCATTTCCCGGTTAGGATATATAAAACGCACATCAGCTACAGAGTTCAGGCAACAGCGGCGCGGTGGAAGAGGAGCAAGGGCCAGCAGCACGAGAAACGAAGATTTTATTGAGCAGCTTTTTGTTGCATCTACGCATCATACATTATTATTTTTTACAGAGAAAGGAAGATGTTTCTGGCTTAAAGTGCATGAGATTACAGAAGGTGATAAACAAAGCAAGGGAAGAGCTATCCAGAATCTAATACAAATTCCGCCCGATGATAAAGTAAGAGCTATAATCGACATTAAAGATCTTCAGGATGAAGAGTACATAAAAAATCATTACATAATATTATGCACCTGCCAGGGAACTATTAAAAAAACAACCGTTGAAAATTTTTCAAGACCAAGACAAAATGGTGTAAATGCTATTACAATTAATGAAGGTGACCAGTTGATAGAAGCGTGTCTTACAGATGGAAAAAAGGAGATAATGTTAGCGGTTAAAAGTGGTCGTGCAATACGTTTTCCTGAGTACAAGGTAAGGCCTACAGGCCGCGGTGCCATTGGTGTTGCGGGCATTGAAGTGGATGTAAAAAAAGACGAAGTGGTTGGCATGATATGTGTAAATAAAGAGGACGTTTCTACAAATGTTCTTGTGGTAAGCGGAAAAGGTTTTGGTAAACGTACTGCTACTGAAGAATACAGGGTTACAAACAGAGGTGGTAAAGGAGTTAAGACAATAAATGTTACTGATAAAACCGGCCCGTTGATTGGTATTTTAGCCGTTACGGAAAAAGAAGATTTGATGATAACCTGCAAATCCGGTGTAACGATTCGTACGTCGATTGCTACCATAAGAGAAGCCGGCCGGGCAACACAAGGTGTAAAACTAATAAGATTAGATGATGGAGATGAGATTGCAGCTATCACTAAATTGAATGAAGGTGAAGCAGATGAAGAAATTGCTATAATTGATCAAACTCCTCCATTAACCGGTTCTGCTCAAATAATTTTACCGGAAGATACTTTAACTGAAGATATTTTACCTGAAACCAAAGAAGATAGTGATGAAGAAAATGATAATGATACTAATCAATAACTAAAAATAAAATAAAGATGAAAAAAATACTTCTTTCTTCGATAGTTTTTTTACTTGTTTCCGGGTTGTTCGCCCAGGATTTAAAAAAAGTAAAAAGTTATCTGGACGCTAAACAATTAGATAAAGCAAAAAGTGAAATAGACGCATACAATGAAAAAAATGCTAACAATCCCGAAGGACTTTATTATAAGAGTAAAGTTTACGGAAGCATAGCGGCAAGTGACCAGTTTAAAAGTTTAGTTCCGGATGCGAGAGCAGCGGCTTTTGACGCATTTAGAAAAGCTGTAGATAATGATAAAGATAACAAGCTTCTTATCCTGATGGTACAGGATAATTATAAGCCAATACTGGATTTATACACCGGTTATTATGAAGCTGGTATTGCCAATTTTAATTCGGCGGCCTCTACAAAAAACAAGGCTTATTATGATTCTGCCATTAGCAACTTTACTAAAGCCAATGAAGTAGGTGGATATATTCATTCAAAAAAATGGGCTTTATCGGAGCTTGATACTAACCTGGTTTTAAACATTGGAAAGGCTGCAATAAACGCAGGTAATAAAGACCAGGCTTTGCTTAATTTTAAGAAATTAGCAGACGCAAACGTAAAAGATAAATCAAGCGGTTATGAGCTCGCTTATCAATGGTTGGTTTCTTATTATAAGGATGCAAAAGATGAAGCTAACTTAGTAAAGTATGCAGACCTTGGCAGACAAAATTATCCTGAAGAAGATTATTATGATGCCGTTTTACTGGATTATTACCGGGCTAATAAAAATTATGATGCTTTATTTAAAAAATATGCTGAGGTGGTTACTAAATTTCCTGATAGCGCCACGTATCATTTTAATTATGCTACCGAAGCCTTCAACCGGGTATACAACAGTGATGCAGGTACCAAGATCAGCAACAGAGATGAGCTTCTGAAAATTGCAGGTACTGAAATGGAAAAGGCATTAGCACTAAATCCAAATGATATAAACACAAACTGGCTTTATGGACAATATTATTTTAATGCCGGCATTGATCTTAAGGAAAAAGCCAATGCGATTAAAAGTGCAAAACCTGATGATGTTAAAACAAAAGCTGATTTAAATGCGCAGGCAAAAGCATCATTTAATAAAGCAATTCCCTACGCAGATAAGGCATTAACAACGTTAGAAGCGGGGTATAAAAAATCAGAGAAGTCTCGTTATAAGTCAGTTGTAGACCTTATGCAAAGGATTTATGAAAGCTTAGGTCAGAATGATAAAGTAAAAATGTATCAGCAAAAATATGATACTGCAGATACGAAATTTGTAAATACGTAAGATTGAATTAAAGAGAATACAAGAGAAGAGCCTTGGACGTTTGTTCAGGGCTTTTTTGTTATTGTTAACTTATGAGTTTCTTAAATCATTACATCGAACGTTCTTTTTATTAGAATATGAAAGCCTTGATTATAAGAATTATTATGTTACTTAGGTTAGCCGTGATAGGTAGAAAGTGATTTTTTAATTTGGCGATAGCTTTTCAAAAATCAACTTTCTGTATAGCTTCTTAGCTGGGGAAAGTGGAGTTAAAAAGGAATATAAAAAATTTCCTAGGGCGAAGCGAAAATGTCGGGCGTTTTGACATTTTCTCAATATCAAATGTAGATAGTGAAAAATGTAATAATAATTATTACTTTGTTATTATAAACCTTCGCTGTGATTTGCGAAGGAAAATAAAAAAAGGGTGAGACCAGATTTTATTTATTGAAAGCCGTTAATTAAATTAATGGCTTTTTTCTAATATAGCAGCTACCAACTGCTAATCTTAAATTATAAGACATAATCGGTCTAAAATTACCGATTATGATTGTTATTCTCAAAATATTAATATCAGTTTGTACAGGCCTATCGTTAGGTATTACATTAAGGGACTTGCTAAAGAAACTAGAACATTAAAAAATGTGAATTTTACAGTTTATGTATCTACATTTAGATACATAAAACCGTATGCCTTACATCTTATTAGTTCTCACCTTCATTATTGGTGCATTACAAATTGATAATTTAAAACTAAAGCCCATCAATAAGAAAGCGTGGATAACGCTTTTCCTGTTAATTATTGCAACAGTTATTTCATTTTTTGTACAAAGCAGCGAATCATCACAAAAAACAACGGATAAACAAGATGTTAAAACAGATAACAATAAAAGAGATTCCGCAAGCGAAACTAATGCTGATCTAAGAACTATTCAAAGCAACCAAATTGTTATGATTTCATCTTTGGCTCTAAAAGCAAAAATAGATTCAACACGAAATACTGTTGTTGATAGTATGGTTAGTATCAACGATAGAACAATAACCATCTTACAGAAAACGATAAAAGACCAAGCAAAGGAATTAGATTCTTTAGGACGTCTTCATGCTGAGAAACACTTAACTATCAAAGAAAAAAAGGACATACTTAACCAAATAATAAATTATGAAAAAGAAACGGGTTTTGCAATTAAATCAATTACTATAGTGATGACTGGTAACTCAAACGGCCCTGTATTTTCATCTGAATTAGAAGACTTTTTGAAAGGGAATGGGTACAATGTTAACGGCACTGGCGTGGACGCTGATACATCGTTAAAAGGCTATGCCCTATATTTCAACCACAATAACGTCTCTATAAGCATTGGATTATTTAAGTTATAATTCTTTTCCTCATTCCACTAATATAGCAATCTCCATAGTGCGCTACATAAAAAACAGTGGCGTTGGAGAAATGCTTATGTTAAGTAGGCATTAAGGGAGATGTATATTTAATCCAAAATGCTTTATCAGTATTTCTAAAAGCTTCATAAATATGCCGACAATTATAATAATAATTAATACAATTCTTAGCCATTTTGGAATAAAATCTTTCTTTTTTTCCATTCGCTAATATACATAAAACATAATCCCTTTCTCCATAATAAAAAACAAGTGGCGTTGGCTGCCTTTACAATTTTCTTGACATGTTTTGCTGTTGCTGTGAAGCGCTTATTTAACATAAAATTTCCTTATAAGTAAGGCTTGAATTTCCTTTTCGCTGTTATGATTTTTTTACTATTTCCATCTGCCTTATAATTATTAATAGTAAAAAAATCATAACAGCGAACGTTCTTTATTTATTAGAGTATGAAAGCCTTGATTATAAGGGATATTATGTTACTTAGGTTAGCCGTGATGGGAGAAAGTGATTTTTTAATTTAGCGAAGCGCAAAAAATCAGCTTTCGTGGAGCTGCATAGCTTAGGAAAGTGGAGCATTGTGCAGTTGGCATTTTATTGTTTTTCTTTTAGCTGCGGAGCATGATTTTGAAAAAATCAATTACTCTACATAAACAAAAAACACTCCATTACAGAGTGTTTAAAAAGATAGTTCTTTTCGATTTTTTAATGCAATGACTTTAGAACTGCTATTGCAATTAAAAGGAATGACAAAGCCAACAATAGCATTGCCAAAGCCTCAATGGCTTTAATTATTTTTTTCATCTTAGAGGAGTGAAAAAGTGAAAGGCATTTCTTTGTTGTCTTTTTTTAGCATACGGCGACAACCGAAACCGTATTAATTAAATGCCTCATGTTCTTAGCACGGGGCATTTTTAAGACTTAGAAAAATAATTGTATGATTTTAAGGACAGCATACAACACTTTCAAGGAAAAAAGGATGAATTTTTTCCAGTCAAATTTGGACTTTGACATTTGGAGAAATTGAAAGATGAAGTGGCTGGACTTGAAGTTATACAGTTGCCCAGCCGGTTGAGTTTTTTAAACTCACTTTGCGCCTGTACGCACCGACTGAAGTAAAAGCATCATGCTTGTAACATGGTGCTTTTTTATTCATAACACAATCTACTCCATAATCTTCGCTCTGGGGTGGCAGGGGAAAAGAAAAACAATAAAATACTCATGGCAAAGCAGAGCTGTGCAGCGCCTATTTAACATAATATTAATTATAGGCAATTTGAAGAGATTTTATAAAAT